>JBEPVJ010000088.1:0-7280 GCA_041691095.1 Gemmatimonadales bacterium | reverse complement strand
AACCCGGACCTACGGCACCGGGCGGTCCGCGGCGCGCCAGGCCGGCCCGAGCCGGACCATCAGCCCCGCATACAGCTCGATCCCGTCCCACAGGTTTTTCATCCGCATGTTCTCGTTCTCGGCGTGCTGGTTGTTATCGTGGTTGGCGATCGGCATTCCGATCAGCGGTACGCCGAGCACGTCGCGGAAGATGTAGGTCCCGTCGCTTCCTCCCGACGACGGAACGGTGATCACCGGCTCCCCTCTTGCCTGCGATGTAGCCGCAATGACTGCGCGGGACACCGGCAGGTCGAGTGCCAGTCGTGAAGCGGGATAGCCGTCACTGAATTCCGCCTTGACGACCTTAGGGTGGTTGCGTCGGGTCGCCGAGTCTGGCTCGGTGGTCACCACGAAGAATCCCCGCTTCCGGATGTGCTCGAGGATGAGATCCTTCACCCGCTCGGGCCGCTGATTCGGCACCATCCGGATGTCGATGAACGCGCTGGCCTCTGGCACGATGACGTTGGCGGCGGTCGGCCCGGTTCTTCCGCCGGAGAGTCCGCTGAAGTTGAGGGCCGGCTGCAGAATCCGCTCGCCAAGGCGGACCGGGGTGCCCTCGCTCCGCCCCAGTCGCAGCTCTCCCATGAGCTGCTCCTCCACCGGAGGGATGGTGGCCAGCGCGGCGCGATCCGCGGCGCTGACCGGCTGAACGTCATCGTAGTAGTGATCGATCAGGATGCGGCCTTCCTGGTCCCGCATTGAGGCCAGGAGGTATACCAGCATGACATCGGGGTTGGGCGCCCAGTTGCCGTAGTGACCGCTGTGCAGCGGCCGGGCCGGGCCGTAGACCGTGAGCTGGAGCCCCATGTCCCCGCGCACTCCGAAGGCGATTTGCTGGTGCCGGTTCTGGTTTACCGGGCCGTCACCCATCAGCCAGAGATCGGCGCGGAGCAGGTCCTTGTGGCGGGTGAGCATATCGCGAATGTGGGTAGACCCGGCTTCCTCTTCCCCTTCGAAGAAGAATTTCAGGTTGACGCTGGGATTCACGCCCAGCGCGCGCAGCGCATCCAGCGCCGAGAGCTGGGTGATGATGCTGCCCTTGTCGTCGCCGGTGGATCGGGCATAGAGCCGCCATTCGGGATCGAATGACGTGCCGGCAGACGGGAAGGGAATTTCCTTCCCGCCGGCGAACAGCGCCTTGTCCCGAAGCGTCGGCTTCCAGGGCGGCGTGGCCCAGCGCGACGTGTCCACCGGCTGGCCGTCATAGTGGGCGTAGAACACCACCGTGCGGGTGGCGCCCGGGGAAGGCAGCTCGCCGTAGACCGCCGGAGGTGAGCCGGGCGCCTCCAGCAGTCGCGCGGCGACGCCGCGCCGAATGAGCATCTGCAGGATCACGCTCGCGTTGCGCCGGATATTCACCGAGTCCGACGCGAGATTCGGAATCGCGAGCAGGTCCACGTATTCGCGGAAAATTTCCCCCTCGTGGCGGGCCCGCCACTCGGCTACCCGAGCCCGCAGCGAAGTATCGGACTGGACCGGAGACGGCCTGGAGGTTTCGACCCGGGAGGGCGGGGAACCCACGATTGCGAGAATCAGGACGGCGGCAGGCAGCATTGGGTGTCCGGCTTTCGGTGGTAGGAACGAATCGAGCGGGTATCTTCCTCCTTCCCGAGTCGCTCCGCAAGAGGATCAGATCCGATGCCCGACCGTCCCGAAGAATCGCTCGATCCCGCCTCGTGGGAGGAATTCAGCGCCCACAGTCACGCTGTGCTGACCGAGCTGCTGGAATGGCTGCGCACCATCCGGGAACGTCCCGCCTGGCAGCCGGTGCCGGAGACGGTGCGGGCGGCGCTCCGGCGGCCCCTCCCCCGCCAGGGTGTCGGCCTCGAAGCCAGCTGGGATGAGCTCCGCTCGTCGGTGCTCCCCTATCCCTGGGGCAATATCCATCCCCGATTTTGGGGTTGGGTCGTCGGCACCGGCAGTCCCAGCGGTGCGATGGCCGAGCTCGCGACGGCAATACTCAACACGAATGCGGGCGGAGGTCATCAAGCCGCCCCATACGTCGAGGAGCAAGTCATCGATTGGTGCAAGACCATGGTGGGCTTCCCTCCCGAGTCGAGCGGCGTGCTGGTGACGGGCGGATCGGTGGCCAACCTGGTGGCGCTGGCGGCGGCGCGGGATGCGGGCGATACGCGCATCAGCGAGGAAGGTGTCGGCGTGGTGGCTGGAGGAGCGGTGTTCTACACCTCCGCCCAGACCCACAACTCGGTGGACAAGGCGGTGCGGCTCCTCGGCTTGGGCCAGCGGGGCCTGCGCACCATCCCGGTGGACGCCGAGTTCCGGATTGACATTGCGCTGCTGGAGCGGGCGATTGCCGAGGACCGCGCCGCGGGACGACACCCATTCTGCGTGATCGGCAATGCCGGCACCGTCAACACCGGCGCGATCGACGATCTCACCGTCCTGGCGGATCTCTGCAAGCGCGAGAAGCTCTGGTTTCACGTGGACGGTGCCTTCGGCGCGCTGGCGGCGCTCTCCGCGGAGCTCCGACCGCTGGTCGCCGGCATGGAGCGAGCCGACTCGGTGGCGTTCGACCTGCACAAGTGGCTCTACATGCCGTACGATGTCGGCTGCGTGCTGGTGCGCGACCGCGAGGCACACCGACGCCCCTTTGCGGCGTCGCACGCAAGCTATCTCTCCCGGGAAGCGCGGGGGGCCGCTCCCAACGATCATGATCCCGGGTCACTCGCCCCCGAGCTGTCGCGGGAATTCCGCGGCCTCAAAGTGTGGATGCTGCTGCAGGAGCACGGAATCGAGAAGTACGCGCGGCTGATCGAGCAGAACGTCGCCCAGGCCAGATATCTCGCGGGGTGCGTGCATCGCCACCCGGAGCTCGAGCTGATGGCGCCAGTACCCCTCAATGTCGTCTGCCTGCGTTACGTCGGCGGCGTGACGGCGGCGAAGAAGACCGAAGGAGAGGCCATGGACGCCATGAACCGCGAGATCCTGATGCGAATTCAAGAGCGGGGCATCGCGGTGCCGTCGTCCACGGTGCTGAACGGTCGATTCGCGGTTCGCGTTGCGATCACCAACCATCGCAGCCGCCGCGAGGACTTCGATATGCTGGTCGCGGCGATGGTGGAGATCGGCGCCGAGGTCGCGGCGGGGCACTAGGCGGGGGCGGCCTCTGGACATATGGACTGAGGGTGGTATCGTCCCGTCATGGCCAACGCTCCTTCGGACAAATCGCGCGCGGTCGCACTGGCGCTCTGCATCCCGCTCGGCGTCTTCGGAGCGCACCGCTTCTACGTCGGGAAGATCGGCACCGGGCTGCTGCAGCTGTGTACCCTGGGCGGATTTGGGCTCTGGTACCTCTACGACCTGATCACCATCGCCAGCGGCGAGTTTCGTGACTCCAATGATCGGCGGGTGACCCTCTGGGATCCGGAGGACTCCAACGCCCTCACCCACGGTGTGCCTCAGGAGCTGATGGACGAGATCGAGGCGCTTCGGCGCGAGGTGAGCGAACTGGCCGAGCGGCTCGATTTCACCGAGCGGCTTCTGACCGACCCCACCCGACAGGCGGTTCCGCGCGACGCTCCCGCGAGTTGATGCTTCCGCATGGGCCCAGAGTGCACACCAATCAGCGCCGCAGGAATTTCCGGTAGGCCGGGCGACTGAACCGGTGGTTCACGCATCCTGCCATTCATGCTCCGTCTCCTGACCAGCTCGCTTCGCCTCGCCGGTGCCATGGTGCTGGCGCCGTATTCCATCGCGGCCCAGGACACTACCCGCGCGGCGATCGACACCACTATTGCGCGTCGCTATTTCCAGGAAGCGAATGCCCTGACGGCGCGGGATGCCGGGCGCTTGTGGGGCCGCACGCTGGCGGGTCCGTTGCTGTTCGTGGACCGCGGCAGCCGCCAGATACTCACCGACCGTGCCGACGGTGAAGGGCGGCTTCGCCCGCTGGGCGCGCTCTACGCGGGCGTGCTGCCGGCGTCCGAGAACATCGCGAACACGGCGTTCCGCTGGGGGGGCGTGAGCTGGGCGATGCTCGCATGGCCCGTCACCTCCGATTCTCTGCAGCGCAGCGTGCTCCTGGCTCACGAACTGTGGCACCGGGTGCAGGACAGCCTTGGCTTCCCGCTGGCGAGCCCGACCAACGCGCAGCTGGCCCAGCGGGACGGCCGGCTCTGGCTCCGGTTGGAGGCGCTAGCGCTCAAACGGGCCCTTTCCCTCGAAGGCATAGACCGCGCCCGGGCCCTGCGGGACGCGATTGCCTTCCGACGGACCCGGCGCCGATTGTTTCCCGGCTCGGATTCCACCGAGCGGGCCCTGGAACTGAATGAAGGACTGGCGGAATACACCGGGGTCACCATCGGCGCGGGATCCGAGCGGGAGCGGCGCGAGCTGGTGGAGCGGCGACTGGAGGTTCTGGATTCGGCGACCCACCTGGAACGCAGCTTCGCCTATCAGACCGGCCCGGCCTACGGATATTTTCTGGACGCGCTGTCACCGGGGTGGCGGGGCACGCTCTCGCGCCGGGACGATCTCGCCTTCGTGCTAGAATCATCGCTGCACGGTGCGGCGCCGTCGCGCGGGGCCACTGTCATAACCCGCGCGGAGCGTTACGGGTACGCCAGGATACGGAAAGAAGAACAGTCCCGCGCCACGAAAGCGGTCGGCCATCTCACCGCTCTGCACCGCCGCTTCGTGATCGGTCCGGTGCTGGAGCTCCCACTCGCCGAGATGAAAATGGGCTTCGACCCGGGGCAGGTCGAAGCGCTCGAGGGTGTCGGCACGATCTACGGGACGCTCCGGTTGACCGACCGCTGGGGCGTGCTGCAATGCGATGCTTCCGGCGGGGTGATCTCCCCGGATTTTCGACGCGCCATCGTTCCGGCTCCGACCGATACGGCGGGTCGCCGGCTCACCGGCCCGGGCTGGGTGCTCGAGCTCCTGCCCGAGTGGCAAATCGTGGCTGGTGCGCGGAGAGGGGACTGGATTGTCAAGCACGTTACCGCGCCGCTCCCGTAACCATTGCAAGACCGGGATTTGCGGGCGGAGGAAGGCGGAGCCATTTTGGTTCCATGCTGACCGATGCCTCGCTGACATTCCTGACGTCATTGCTCGATGCGCCAGGCCCCTCGGGCTTCGAGGCCGTGCCGGCCCGGCGCTGGCGCAGCGAGGCGCAGGCGTTTGCCGATGCCGTGCGGGTGGATGTCAGCGGCAACTCCTTCGCCACGCTGCATGCCGGCGCGGCCGGCACCCCGCCGGTCATGCTCGCCGGGCACATCGACGAAATCGGCTTCATGGTCGTTCACATCGACGACCAGGGCTACCTCTGGTTCGAACCGATCGGCGGCTGGGATCCGCAGGTGTTCGTGGGCCAGCGGGTTATGCTGCTCACGCGGGAAGGCACCATTACCGGGGTGATCGGGAAGCCGGCGATCCACCTGCTCGACAAGGATGAGCGGGAGAAGGCGTCCAAGGTCACCGATCTCTGGATCGACATCGGCGCCACGTCGAAGGCCGAGGCGGCGGGGAGGGTGCGGGTGGGTGATTCCGGGGTGCTGGCCTCCTGCGTGCTCAGGCTGCCCAACAACCGGCTGGTCAGCCGAAGCCTCGACAACCGGATCGGAGCCTTCGTGGTCCTCGAGGCGCTGCGGCGCATCGCGACCGGGCCGACAGGTGTCGCGGTGACCGCGGTGGCCACGTCTCAGGAAGAGATTGCCTTCGGAGGCGGAGGTGGCGCCCGCACCTCCGCCACCGGGCTGGCTCCCCTCGCCGCCATTGTCGTCGACGTTACCCATGCCACGGACACACCGGGCGTGGAAAAAAAGAAGCATGGGGATGTGTCGCTGGGCGGTGGGGTGGTCCTGAGCCGCGGCTCGGCCATCAATGCCGGGGTGTTCGACATGCTGATTCGGGTTGCGGAGGAGGAGAACATTCCCTTCATGGTGCAGGCGGCCGCCCGGGATACCGGCACCGATGCGGATTCGATTTCCGGGGCTCACCGGGGAATCGCGACCGGACTGGTGTCGGTGCCGATCCGCTACATGCACAGTCCCAACGAGATGGTGGCCCTGGAGGATCTCGATCGCGCCGCCGGGCTGCTGGCCGCGTTCGTCCGACGGATCACCCCCGACACCGACTTCGTACCGCGCTAGGCGTCAGCGGTTCAACGCCTGCATTGCCGCAGTGGCCGCTTCCCGGATCTCCTTCGTCGAGTCCCGCTGCAGCGTAGTGAGCGCCCCGGCCGCGGAGGGTCCGGCCAGCGCGAGGCTTTGCACCGCGGTCAAGCGTCCCGCCATCGACTTCCTTCTCAGCAGGCCACCGCCATCCGACGCCCAGTCTGTCAGGAGCACGATCGCCTCGGGAGACCCTATTCTGCCCAGCGCGAGCAGGGCCTCGTGCTGGACCGCGGCATCTTCCTCGCGCTGGAGGAGCTCACCGATCGGGCCGGTCATGCCCCTCACCCGGCGGCCCCGCAAGTGGGCCACCGCCTGCAGGCGCACCTGGGGCGCGGAATCGGCGAGCATTCTGGCCAGCGTTTCCATCGCCACCGGAGTTGAAATCTTTCCCAGTGCTTCCGCGACCGCCTTGCGCACCCGCTCGTCGGGGTGGCGGGTTTGGCGCGCCAGCGCCGGCACCGCCTCGGCGAGCGCCAGTTCGCCGCACAGATCGGCGGCGTTGCGGACCACGTACCATTGGGGATGGGTCAGGTGCTGGACGATGACGCTGGTGCCTTCGTTCATCTGGACCAGCGCGGAGTAGAAGCCCCGGCGCTCGCCGATATTGGGTGCTTCCACGAGCAGATCCATGAGCACCTCGGTACCCTCGGTGCCGAAGCGACGGAGCACCGTGATGGCTTCCTGCTTGCGGTCGCCATGGGCCAATCGGGCGATCATTCCCAGCACTCTGCGGGACATCAGCCTCTTGAACTCGATCCGGTGGAGACTTCCCGCCAGTCCGGTGGCGGCGTCGTTCTCGCCCTCGACCACCTGGACCGCGGACTCGAGCAGCGCCTCCCAGTCCTGGCGGTCGATCGCATCGCGGCACCGGGTAAGCAGGGTGTCGATATCGGTACGCGCCTCGAGGGGAACGCCCCCAGTCGGCGCATCGCCCGATTCGGTGCCGGCGGCGTGACTGGGGTCCAGCTCAGCGGACTGGAACTGGGCGGGCCGCGGCGGCTGGTCGTCGAATTGCTCGACGACGGTATGGATCCGATGGGTTGCGCTGCTGTAGAGCTCGAAATCGCCGCTGGCTCGTGTAAGACCTGTCTCTTATACACAACT
>JBEPVJ010000087.1:0-7327 GCA_041691095.1 Gemmatimonadales bacterium | reverse complement strand
GCCGTCCTTCTGGTCGTAGGTCGGGTACCACCAGTCTGAGTAACCCGCCACGCCGAGCGAGATCTTCCCGGGCGGAACACCCTGCGCCAGCAGGTACTGGAGACAGGCCACCATCCAGGGATAGCCCGACACCGGGCCGGGCGACGATCCGCCGGCGTGCTGCGCGTAGGTCATGAAGGAGATGAAATCGAGCGTGTCCGCCAGCGCCTTGTAGTCGAAGCCGCCCCGCCAGTTGTCGTAAATCCACTGGTCATAGCTTCCCGGCCCCGGATCGTCCTCGAAGCGTGGCACCACGGCGGCCGACAGCGAGCAACCGGCCCGATGCACCGAATCCGCAGCAGCACGGGCAAAGGAAGTAAATGCGGCCCGGTCGCTCACCGCAAAATTCTCGAAGTCGAACTGAATCCCGTCGAACCGGTTCACCCGGCACAGCTCGGCCAGCGCATGCAGCGCCGGCGCCCGGATCGCCGGGTTGGTGAGCACCCGGTGCATCGACGCCTGGTCGAACCCGGGATTCATCACCAGGGGGATGAGTTTGACGCCTGCGGTCCGCGCGGTGGCGATTACCCGCGGGTCCACCGCGCCGGTGATCACCCCGTTGGAGTCCATCACGAACACCTGGGGCGACACGATGGAGATCTGATCGGCGTGGGCGATGAATGCCTGGATGCTCTCCTCGCCGCGCAGGTACCAGAGCGACTCGAGCCCTGGACGAAGCGTGTCGGGCACCGCCGGTGCGGCCAGCAGACTGAGTGAGAGAAGGAGGTGGGGGAGGATCACAGCCCGAACGTGTAGGAGTACTTCACCAGGAATGCCCGCTGCCGCATCAGCGGCGGTCGCGGCGAGGGAATCTCGGGCCGGTCGGTATTCATGGTCTCGTTATACACAATCCACAGATCCCTGCCCTCCCGGAAGTTGTAGCGGAACCGCGCGTTCACCCCGATCGCATGGTCGGCGTTGTCGTGCTGGAATAGCGTAGCCAGCGATGCGTGCACGTCGAGCGCGGTCTGCAGCCTGAGCCGGATCAGGTGCAGATCCACTCCCTCATTCCGCCCGTTGAGCCGGATCCGGTTGTAGTCGTAATTCACCCCTATCTCCAAATGTTTCGACGGGTTCCATGCCGGCTGCGCCGAAAAGCTGACCTCGGTCCCGTCATAGAAGCTGCCGGCGGACATCGAGAAGGTTGGCCGGAAACTGGCCGACACCGGCGCCGAAACCGACAGCTCGGCGCGGTGAAACCAGTGATTGCCGGGCACCACGTGCGCGCCTCCGGAAATCTCGAAGGTATCGCGGACGCTCTCGTAGCTGGTCCGCGCGGTAAGGTTGAAGGAATATCCGCTCTTCAGCTGGCCCAGCAGAGTGGGCGCTATCTCTGCGGATTCGACGGTGCGATCGTTGTTGCGCCAGTAGGAAGACGCCGGAAGACTCACGCCCAGGGTCCTGAACGCGCCCTTTGCCCCCAGCAGCCGCTGATAGCCAGCCTGACCCGCAAACGAGGTGAAGTCGCTCCGGAACGTGAAGCCCATGCCGGGGTCGTACCCCGGCCCCGAGTGCACCAGCTCGCCACTGTAGGAGAAGCCGATCTGGCCGCGCCGCTCCCAGCGCAGCAGCATCCGGCTCTGCTTCCAGTCCACCGCCGGGTTATTGAAACCGCTGGTATAGGTCTGAGCCCATCGCGCGGTGAGGTACTCGCTCCCCACGGTTCGGATCACCGCATCGGCACCTGCGGCCACGTTATGATGCCCGTCGCTCGCGATGCGGCTGGTGACTATGGTCCCAATGGTCGAATTCGCATTGAACACGCCGCCCCGCAGCCGCAGCACCCCAAAGTTTTCAGTCGGGACCGAATCGCGTGACCCGGTCTGCAAGTCGAGCAAGCCCACGTCCAGCCCGCCGGCGCGGCCGACCAGCCGGCCGCCGCCATAGATCCGGAGCGGTGTCCCATCCTCGGAGAGGCCGATGGTCCGGCTGTGGAACAGCCGGCTTGCGCCTCCGGTGCCGAAATCGAAGATGGACGAGCGCTCTTGGAAGAACTGGCGCTTCTCGGGGAAGAAGAGAGAAAAACGAGTCAGGTTCACTTGCTGGTCATCGGCCTCGACCTGGGCGAAGTCGGTATTGGCGGTGAGATCGAGGGCGAGATTGCTGGTCGGGCTGTATTTGAGATCCACGCCGGCCTCGTGGGTTTCGTCGCGGGGGCGGATGTAGTGGGTACCGAGAGCGTCCAGCTCAGACCGCCAGGACAGACCCCCTAACCCGTACGGCGTCAAGTAGACCGGCCGACGGCTGTGCACGCCCTCCAGCACGATCCGTTGCGCCTGGGACGGCTTGGCAAACCCCAGATCCCAGTTGGGGGGAATGGCCGGGAAGAGCTGGCGCTCGTTCTTTCGGGCGATCACCCGGTAGGCGATCAGCCCCATGGTCACCTGACCATTCACGTCCTGGAATCCAAGGCTCGAGAACGGAATCCGCATCTCGGCGGTCCAGCCCGAATCGCTCTGGCTGGTGGCCACATCCCACATCGCGTTCCAGTTCTCGTTCATCGGGTCGCTGCCGGTAAACTCGCCGTCGTTCGATATCGAGCGGTCGATCCGGTTGCCGGCGGGATTGACCGTGAACCAGGATGCGGTCTGGCGGTCGTTGTAGGTATCCAGGACGATGGCGACGAGGTCGTCCCCGGAGTAGCGATCGCGATAGAGTGTGTTGGCCCGCACCTTCCGCGGCTCGGAATCGTGCAGCCGGGCGCCGAGGTAGATGTAGCGGTTGTCGTAGGCGACCATGATCTCGGTGCGTTCGGTGAGCGGCGCCCGAAAGGTCGGGGTGTACATCACCAGCGGCAGCGCGGGGACGCCGATCCAGGCCGGGTCGTCGAGGTGACCGTCCAGCACGATCGGTCCGGTGAGCCTGGTCAGGCGCAACGGCTCGGGGCTGGCCTGGGCCAGGGCTGGCCCGGCCACGGTACAGCCGAGCAGAATGAGGATCAGCAGGTGTTTGGGGGGCACGACTTGCAAGATAGTGACCAGAGAGGACCGAGGGGGAATCACATCCGCCGGAGAACCAGCTCCATGAGCCCCTCGATCCGGTCGTCCATGCCGGCCGCATCGACCGGAGCACGGCCGGCAACCTGCATCGGAATGAACTGTTTCCAGTCCGGCCCGTACCCTGTTAACCCGCGCAGGTCCCACCAGGGGTCGACCGTTCGCCCGCTCTCGGCCTCGTACAGCACCCGGAACCGTTCCGCGTGCTCGATCGAGAACAGCACCGCCAGGTTGACACGGCAATGTGCCGTGTCGACATCCGGATGGCCGGTCTCGGCAAACACCCAGTCGATCAGGCCGCTCAGGCGCCCCCGCGACCAGAGCATGTTGAAGTGCTGATAGTCGCTGTGGACGAAGACCGGCGTGAATGGCGAAGGCGGCGTGGCGAGCACCGCATTGACCCGTTTCCATAGCGCAGGGCGCCCGGTCCACTCGGGAGAGTCGAGCCGCGCTGTTCCGGTTCCCTCGTGCACCGGTTGGGGAGTGGGCGTCGCGTGGACCATCGCCAGCGCACGCGCCATCTGGGCCAGCCAGGGCTCCGGATCGGGCGGCGTCAGCCAGATGCGGCCCGGAAGGCGCGTCATCAGCAGCATCGGCACATCGCCCGCGGGGTGCGCGGCCACCAGCCGCGGCACCGGAAGGGCCAAACGGACCAGGTGCGTCAGCGTCGCCGCTTCGCGCCGGACCGCATCCGCCGCCTCCCTGCCCCACGCCGGATAGCACCGGAGCACCAGGGTCTCGCCGTCGGTGAGCGTGACGGCTCGCACATCGGAGGTGATGCCACCGCGTAGACGCCGGACTCGCGTCACCCGCGTCCCGGTAACGGCGTACACCCACTCGAGGGCTTCTTGCATGGCAGGAGAATGCCGACGGGAAGGCACTACCGATGCCGGGTGAGCGAGCGACCGATGCAGATGAGCGCCACCAGCGGTGGGAGCCACGCCTCGGGTGACTTCATAGTCCAGAGCGTCGCGCCGCTCACCAGAGCGTAGAACACCGGGATGCACCAGAGGGGCCAACGGCCTCGCGCGGCGAGCAGGAGACCCAGCGTCACGCTGATGGTCGGATCCGGCGCCGCACCGAACCATTCGAGCGAACTCCACGGCCGGCCCAGCAACGGACCGATCAGCGGCTGGACCATCATCCCGAACAGCATGATCCACACACCCACCGGATCAAGCCTGTCCGCTCCCGGCGGAGTGTGAGCGCGCCGCACGCCCCAAACAAGCAACAGTACTGCTTCCAGCACGAACGCCGCCGCGAAGAAGCCCGCCGCCAGATGAATCTCGCGGAACCGCTCCCAATGAAAGAGCCAGGCCACCAGGGCCCAGCAGAGCGCGACGGCGGCCACGGTTCCGAGGCGGCTTGTCGGATCTCTCCGCCGGGCCAGCGCGACCATTCCCAGGCCCACCACCAGGAGCACGAGCTGCCAGGGCCAGAGCGCCTGGTTGAACCGTTCAAAGAGCCGGTAGTAGGTCTCCCGGGAAAACATCAGAAAATCGGTAAGCCGGTAGGTTCCCCAATCCGACATCAGACCGTCCTGATGTAGTCCAGCAGGCGACGGCGCTCGGCGTCGGCCGGCATGCGTCCACGGGCCACACCGAGATTCTCCTGCGCGTGGGCCGAGCTGGTAGTGGCGGGGATGGCGCAGGTCACCGAGGGGTGTGACACGATGAACTGGAGCAGGAGCTGCGGCCAGCTGGTGCAACCCAGCTCACCGGCCCAGGGCGGGAGCCGTGCGGTCCGAAACCGCTCGATCAGCGCGCCCTCCTGGAACGGACGATTGATGATCACCGCCATGCCTCGCTCGGCGGCGAGCGGGAGAATCCGCTCTTCCACCGTCCGGTCCTCGACGTTGTAGGTGACCTGGATGAAGTCGAGCCGCTGACTGCGCATGATCTTCTCCAGCTCGTCGTGGCGACGGCCATGGGAAGTGGTCACCCCCACGTAGCGGAGCCTGCCCGCCTCCTTCATCGCGAACAGCCTGGGCAGGTGGTCCTCCCAGGCCAGCAGGTTGTGGACCTGGAGCAGATCGAAGCGAGGGATGCCCCAGGCGTGTCTGGATTCCTCGACTTGCGCTACGCCACGCTCGGCCGAGGAGATCCATACTTTGTCAGCGGCGAAGAGGGTGGCCGGCCGGCCGAGCCGGGCGAGGCCGTAACCGACCACCGCCTGCGAGGAACCGTACATCGGGGATGAGTCGATGAGCCGTCCCCCGGCCGCGAAGAAACTGCGGAGGACCTGGGTGCGCTGCTCGCGGGCCGTCGGATCGGAGCCGACGTTGAAGGTAATCCAGGTTCCCAGACCGATCAGCGGCAACAGCTCACCGCTGGAGGGGATCTTCCGGGTGAGCAAAGGAGCAGTCTGGAGCAGTCCCGGCTCGACGCCGAGGAAGGCGCCGGTGGCGGTGGAAGCCAGGGTCTGAAGCAAGGTTCTCCGGTCCATGGCAAACAATCTACCGCAGGCTCAGGGGTCGGGCATCGCGCTTCGTCACGCCGATTCGGCGATTTGTCCCAGAAGGCGCAAGAGGCGCGTCCAAGTGACCCTCGCTCAGGGGAACTGGGGCGGCGGAATCCTCCGCTTGGTGGCCTGCTCGAATGCGTACGCCAGCTCGATCAGCCTGGGCTCCGAGCACGCGGTCCCGGTGAAGCTCACATTGAACGGTGCCGGCTTCGGATCGAAGCCTGCAGGAAACGCATTGGCTCCGGTACCCGCCGCCACCGTCACGAACGCAAACGGCACCGTCACCGTCGGATAACCCGGGCGAGCCCCTATGTTGGCACTGCTCACCGACGGAAACAGCAGCGCATCGAGCCGGTTGCTCTTGAGCGCCGCAT
This sequence comes from Gemmatimonadales bacterium, assembly GCA_041691095.1. Lineage (GTDB taxonomy): Bacteria > Gemmatimonadota > Gemmatimonadetes > Gemmatimonadales > GWC2-71-9 > JABFSM01. The sequence goes on along the minus strand of JBEPVJ010000087.1, from coordinate 1,455 downwards.
CCAGGCCATTGGTGGCAGACAGCAGGATGTCCTTCCGCCGATCGGCCTCATAGCGGGCCCGATCGGCGTTGAGGTCCATCTCGTCGGAAATGTCCAGATTCGACTGGCCGTACTTGATCGCACCCGCCCGCTGGTGGGCAATGTTCCACGCCCGCAGCTCGGCCAGTGTTTTCACCGGTGCGCTGGATCCCAGGGACTTGAGCCACAGATTGAAATCCCGTTTCATCCCGTACTTGAAGGCAATGGTGCAATCGGCGTCGCGGCCTTTGGCGTTGTCGAGCCCGCTGCAGGGATTCCAGTTGATCAGGTTGTTCGTTGGGACGGTGTCGACAATGCTGGGGATGTCGGCGGGATCCACGATCACGGCACCCTTGGCCTTGAGCACCGAGATGACGCTGTCCATCACCGCGCGCTGGGCGTCGTTGAGGCCGCCGCGCGGAGTGCCGGCGGGGTTCCCCGCTGCGGTGCGATCGTAAAAGAAGGCGCGGGGAATGCCGATCCGCGCGCCGGTCAGGCCGCTGGCGTTGAGAAACTTTGTGTAGTCCCGCCCCGGCGGCGGTGGGCACTTCCTGGTGGCGGTGTCGTTGGAGTCGGGCGACGCGCTCTCCAGCACCCCCAGCATGATCGCCGCGTCGCTCACCGTCCGGGCGATCGGCCCCGGGGTATCCTGGTCCGCGGTGATCGGGATGACCCCGTACCGGCTCACCCGCCCCACCGTCGGCTTGATGGCGGCGAGAAAATTCTGATTGGCCGGGCTCAGGATCGAGCCCGAGGTTTCGGTCCCGACGTTGGCGGCCCAGAAGCTGACGTTGGTGCCGACGCCGGAACTGGAGCCTCCGGTGGTGAGTACCGGTCGCCCATCGAAGCTGTTCTCCCGGGGGCCCCGCCGCGGATCCCAGGGATTCATGCCGTACCCGGTAAGACCGGTGTAGTTGCCTGGCATCCCGTTAGTCACCCAGTTGGCCAGCTCGGTCAGCTGAGTCTTGGCCAGGATGATGGCGCCGGCGTCCTTGAGATTCCTGGTGAGCGTGGCGTCGTAAGGCGGGATGAGGTCGGCGAATGCCAGGGCGCCACCGGTGGTCGGCATCTCCGTGTCGTGAATGTTGTCCTTGAGCGCCACGGGAATTCCGTGCAGCGGTCCCAGGACGACTCCGCGCGCGCGCAGCCGGTCGAGCGAGTCGGCAATGGCCAGCGCGTGAGGGTTGACGGCAATGACCGCGTTGAGCCGATCCTCATAGGTGGCGATCCGCACCAGATACTGCAGCACGATCTCCCGCGACGTGATGCGGTGCTGCTCGAGCGCCGTTTTGAGGTCCGCGATGCTGGCCTCGACCACGGAGAATGGTGCGGCCGGCTTCCTGGACCCCTGGGCGGCGATAGGGGTCGCGATGGCCGCGGCGATGCCGCCGCCAAGCACGAAGAGTCGAGTCATGACTTCAAGATAGCGCCGGGTTT
>JBEPVJ010000086.1:0-7348 GCA_041691095.1 Gemmatimonadales bacterium | reverse complement strand
CCCCCCGCCGCGCCCCCCCCCCACCCCACGCCGGCGGCGTCCGCCGGCGGCCTCTCCGTATTTTTTAATGATCGGGACTGGTCCGAGATCGACACGGTCAATGCTTCCGGCGTGGGCGCCCGGATTCTCAAGGGGATCGAATCGGATATCCTGGCAAACGGCCAGCTCGACTACGACGACGGCACGCTGGCGGGATTCGACTTCATCATCGGCTCGATTCATTCCCGCTTCGCGATGGTGCAGGCGGAGATGACTGCGAGGGTGCTGCGGGCCATGGACAGCCAGTATCTCACGATTCTCGGTCATCCTACCGGGCGCCTGCTGCTTTCCCGCGATCCTTTCCCCATCGATCTCGACCAGATTTTCCGGAAGGCGGCGGCCAACGGCATCGCGATCGAAATCAATGCCGATCCCCACCGGCTCGACCTCGACTGGCGCTCGTTGCGGCGGGCCCGGGAGATGGGCGTGATGATCTCGATCGGCGCGGATGCCCACAGCCGGGCCGGGATCCGTAACATGCCCTTTGGCGTCGGCATGGCGAGGAAGGGCTGGCTTTCGGGGAAGGATCTGCTCAACTCCCGGACCGCGGACGAATTCCTGGGTTTTGCCCTGGCGAGGCGGGTATGAAGCTCAAGCCGCGGGCCGCCGTCGCGCGGCGCAAGGCGTGGCCTCGGGAAACCAAGGACATGCTCCGGCACCGAGCGGGCAAGCTCCTGAGGCTTCTCAAGGGAGAGTATCCCACCGCGCACTGCGAGCTCGACTACCAGACGCCGTTTCAGCTTCTCGTGGCCACGATCCTTTCGGCGCAGTGCACCGATGCGCGGGTCAACCTGGTGACACCGGCCTTCTTCCTTCGATTCCCCACGCCGGCGTCCCTTGCCCGCGCGGAGCAGCCCGAGGTCGAGGAGTTGATTCGCTCGACGGGATTCTTCCGTAACAAGGCACGCAGCCTGGTCGGAATGGCCCAGGCACTGGTGGCGGGGCACCAGGGGCTGGTGCCCCGAGAAATGGAACAGCTTCGCGCGCTTCCGGGCGTGGGCCGCAAGACCGCGAACGTCATCCTCGGCAACGCCTACGGGATCAACGAAGGCGTGACGGTCGATACACACGTAACCCGCCTGTCCGATCGGCTCCGGCTATCGCGCCAGAAGACCGCCGAAAAAATCGAGCTGGACCTGATGAGGCTGATCCCGCGGGACGACTGGACCCTCGTGTCGCATCTGCTGATCTGGCACGGGCGGCGGGTGTGCATCGCGCGCCTGCCGCGCTGCGAGGTGTGCGTGCTGCGGAAGCTCTGCCCTTCGGCGCGGGCGGTCTAGCCTTCTCCAGACAGCAGTTTCATGAGGCCCTTCTTTTCCGGCTCCTCGGCGGTGGGGCGCTTTTCCTTGATCTCGATATTCCCAAACCGCACTCTCCCCCCGATGCGGATCAGCAGCCCGATCGGACTGACGCCGCGGGCCGATCGGGTCGAATGGGTGGAGGAGCTGAAGCGCTCCTCGCAGCCGTTCTCGACCTGGGCACCAGCCGGGACGATGAGCACGATGCTTCCCATCAGCACACTCACGTCGATATCCAGGACATCGGAGCCGAACACCGCGTCCCGCATGTCGAGGGTGAGCTCGCCCATGATCACCTTGAGAGAAAGGTGCAGCGGCACCGTCCAGGATCCGGCCCGCATGGTCGAGCCCATGACCGTGGAAATGCGCAGCTCTTCGGCCGGCTCGACCGGGCTGACATAGGTGTGGTCGCCCCGCTCGGCCACCAGACCCACCGGTGCGAGGAACCCGCCGGTGGGAAGGACATCGGCGACGATCGCATCCAGTGTGGCCCGATTGGGCGCCGATCGCACCAGGCTCAAGCGCTCCTCGAACTGCTCGACTGGCATACGATCGGACGCGACCGCGACGGACAGGGTCCTGATGGCTTCGTGGCGCAAAGGCTCAAGCTCGTCCATGGCGCCTATTGTAGCCGATCTGGGGAGCAGCATCAAACCGGAGGCTGCCCTGGCGTTCCGGCAGAGGCCCCTGCAGGCTAAACTTCACGCCGCTCACCCCTGTCACGCCGACTAACCCTTTATACCGGATCCCATGAAACAGGCCGTCATCGAGACCAGCCGTGGCACCATGACTGCGGAGCTCTTCGACACCGAAGTGCCCAATACCGTCGCCAACTTCGAGAAGCTGGCCAACGAGGAGTTCTACGACGGCACCCGCTTTCACCGGGTCATCTCCGACTTCATGATCCAGGGCGGCGATCCGCTCTCCCGCAATGCGTCAGACCCGAAGGTCGGCACCGGCGGTCCTGGCTACAAGATCAAGTGCGAGACCCACCTCAACACCCACCGCCACACCGCCGGCACACTCTCGATGGCCCATGCCGGCAAGGACACCGGAGGCAGCCAGTTCTTCATTTGCCACTCGCCCCAGCCGCACCTCGACAAGAAACACACCGTCTTCGGCCAGGTGACCGAGGGACTCGACGTGGTGAATGCGATCCGCAAGGACGATGTCATCACCAAGATTCGCGTGCGCTGAGTGCAGGTCGACTTCGCCGTTCTCTCGGACTATGCCCTGATCGACCAGCACGGAAAACTTTCCGTGCTGGGAATATTCCAGCACGTGTGGGTGGCGTCGTTCCCCGCAATGCACCCCCGCACCCACCTGGTGCTTCGAGTCCGGGGCCGGCGGATCGAGGTCGGCACCCATCCGATCCGGATCCGCTTCCTCGACGACGCCGGCGCCGAGCTGATGGGTGGCGAGGGCACGGTTCAGTTCGGGGAGCCGCCGGCCGGCGTCACGGAGATCGAGGCCGGCGCGGTCCTGGTATTCGACGTTCCCCTGCCGCGTCCCGGGGCCTATGCCTTCGAGATCACGGTCGATACCGGCGCCCCGGTACGGGTCCCGCTGTCGGCCTCGCAGCTGCCCGACGAATCGCAGATGAGGCACTAGCCGGAATACCATGATGAATCGCGAGCAGGCGCTCGAGCTGATGCACTCGCACACCGCATCCGACGGGCTGCGGAAGCACATGTACGCCGTTGAGATCGCCATGCGCGCGATGGCGGTAAAGTACGGCGCCGACCCCGATGTCTGGGGGCTCGTCGGCCTGCTGCATGATTTCGACTACGAAAAATTTCCCAATGCCGAGCAGGCGGCGGACCGGGAGCATCCAGCCGAAGGCGTACGCATGCTGGCCGAGCGCGGCGTGTCCGAGGAAGCCCGGCAGGCCATCCTCGGCCACGCGGCCTACACCGGGGTGCCGCGCACTACGCCGATGGCCCGGGCGCTCTTCGCGGTGGACGAGCTCTCCGGGTTCCTGGTCGCGTGCGCGCTGGTCCGCCCCTCGAAGAGCCTCGCCGACCTGGAAGTGTCCTCGGTCAAGAAGAAGCTCAAGGACAAGGCCTTCGCGCGCGGAGTCAGCCGGGAGGACGTCCAGACCGGCGCGGCCGAGCTCGGAGTTCCGTTGGAGGAGCTGATCGGGTTCGTGATCGCCGCTCTCCGCCCGGAGGAACGCACCCTCGGCCTCGGGCCGGCGTGACGGCTCTCCCGGACCCGCCACGCCCGGGTCCTGCAGCAATCGTCGATCGCGCCATGGACCGGGCGGCCGGAGGCCGGCCGATTCCCGGTAACCGGCTCACCTTGCTGTTCGATGGACCGGCGATCTATCCCGCCATGCTGGATCGCATCGCGAAGGCGACACGCTGGATTCACATCGACACCTACATTTTTCGTTCCGATGAAACCGGCCGCCGCTTTGCCGAGGCGTTGGCCGAGCGAGCCCGTGCCGGCGTGCGGGTCCGCATCCTCACTGACTGGGTGGGCTCGATCAGTACCCGGCGATCGTTCTGGCGAGGGCTTCGCCAGGCCGGGGTCCTGGTGCGCACTTTTAACCCGCCCCAGCTCCTGCATCTGCGCGACAACATTTCCCGCGATCATCGCAAGCTGCTGGTCGTGGATGGAGAAACCGCCATCACCGGCGGGCATTGCATCGGCAACGAGTGGGCGGGAGATCCCGAGGCGGGCCGGCAGCCGTGGCGCGACACCGCGATCGCCATCGATGGCCCCGCCGCCGCCGCCCTGGACCGTGCCTTCGCGCTGCCGTGGGACGTCGCCGGCGAGCCGCTCGATGACGACGAGCTCGCCGCCGAAGCGCCCGAGCGGGGGAGCTCGCTTATTCGAGTTGTGTCGGGGGAGCCGGGTGGGGTCCGGGCCTCCCGCGCCACCGAGCTGCTGCTGGCCGGCGCCGCGGAACGGGTCTGGATTACCGATGCCTACTTGGTGGCGCCGCGGCACATTTACCAGGCGATGATGGATGCGGCGCGCGGCGGGGTGGATGTCCGCGTCTTGGTTCCCGGGAAGAGCGATCTCCCGCGAGTGCAGTCCTTCACGCGTATCGGTTATCGGGATCTGCTCGAGGCGGGGGTGCGGATCTTCGAGTGGCGCGGTCCAATGCTTCACGCCAAGACGATCGTGGTGGACGGGCGCTGGGTCCGGATCGGGTCGAGCAATCTCAATATGTCGAGCCTCCTGGCCAACTACGAGATCGATGTGGTCTCGGACGATGCCTCGCTGGCGCGCGCCATGGAGGCGCAATTCGTCAAGGACCTCGACCGCAGTGTGGAAGTGAAGTACGGCGACGCGCCGGCGGGCCGGCGGCACCGCAAGCTGGCCGAGTTTCCCCAGGGCGCCACCGCGGAACTGGCCAGCCACCGTCCCTCAATGCGAGAGCGCCGCAACCGCGCTACCGTGGCCGTGGTGGCGCTGGTGTCGGGAGCCCGACGGTCGGTCTTCATCCAGTACAGCTTGGCCCTGGCCATTCTCGGGGTGCTCTTCCTGTTCTTCCCGCGCATCATGGCCGCGGTCTTCGGTATCCTCAGTCTATGGCTCGCGGTGGCCGCCTGGCTCGAGACCTGGAGGCGGCCCACCCAGACCTGAGGCCCTCGCGATGCCCTCCGTCAGATTCTCAGGCACCACGTATCTTTAGGCAGGTCAACGACCTCAACGCCCGGAGCCCCCGCTGCGTAATTCCGACGTAGAAGACGCTGACCTGGCAAGCGCGGCCAGCGGCGGCGACCCTGATGCCTTCGGAAAACTTATCGACCGACACGGCCTGGCTGCTCGTCGGGCGGCTCGTGCCATCCTGCGAGACGATGATGATGCGGACGATGCGGTCCAGGAAGGAATGCTTGCGGCATGGCGCGCCATCGAGCGCTATGATCCGGCTCGGCCATTCCGGCCATGGCTTATGCGTATTGTGGTGAACGCGGCACTCGATTCGCGGCGGCGCGGGAAGGTACGTCACGCCGAGCCGATCGTGGAGACTTTGGAGTCCGGCGGCCTCGGCCCGGATCGAATGGCCGAGGCCGCCTTGTTGCGGGCAAAGATCGATGCCGGTCTGGCCGAGCTGCCGGAGCGCCAGCGCGTGGCGCTGGTGCTCTTCGATTCAGAAGGCTGGGGCCATGCGGACATCGCCGCCGCTCTAAATGTGCCGGAAGGCACCGTACGATCCTACGTATTTCACGCGCGCCGGGCGATGCGCAAGACGCTCGGAACGCTAGCGGAAGGAATGAAATGAGCATGTCGCCGTTCGATAACGAGCCCGATCTCGAGCTGGGCCGGATGTTGCGCGAATCGCTGACCGGACCCGAGCCGGAGGCGTTTCTGCGCCGGCTCCGGGTAGCTACCGTCAACGCTGGACGGGGGGATCAGTGGGACGTACTGGCCGGGTGGGCCCGGCCGCGCGCCATGGCGATGGCCGTTGCCGCCGCATTCCTGCTGTGGCTGGGCACCTGGTTCACCCGGACGTCGAAGCCCGACGCCGGGATCTCGGTGGCCTGGCTTCCTTCGCATGCCTTCGTCTCCTCGCAGGCGCCCCGGGTTGACGAGATCATGTTTGCGCTCCGAGGCAGGCCATGACCCGCTCGCGATCGGGTGCCGCCATCCTGCTGGTGGGGACCTTTGTGCTCGGCGGGCTCGTCGGTGGCGCGGCGACCAGTATGGCGGACCGCAACCGGAAGCCGGCCGCGCCGGTTGACCACACCCGGCCCAGCTTCGTGGACCGGTTACAGGCTGATCTCGACCTGACCCCGACGCAGCGTGACAGCGTCGAGGCGGTGCTCGACCGTCACCAGCCGGCCATGGACTCTCTCTGGGAGCTGATCCGCCCGCAGTTCCACTCGGAACGGCAGGCTATACGCACCGCAATCAACGGGCTGCTCACGCCGGAGCAACAGGCCAGGTACCTCGAGGTGCAACGCCAGGACAGTGTTCGGCGGGCAGAAAGAGATCGGAGCCGGAATGGCCGTCACTAGCCGATTCGGCCTGGTGCTCGGAATCTTTCTGGCCGGAGCGTCAGCATCTGCCGCGCAAGTTCCCAAGCTCACGCTGGCTGAAGCGATCGCCCGCTCGAATCGGGTGCAGCCAGGTGTGATCTCCGCGAACGGGAATATCCGCAACGCCCAGGCGCGGATCCGTTCCGCGTCCGGCGCGTACCTTCCGAATCTGAACCTGAGCGCCAATCGGGGCGACAATTACAACGAGGGTGCGACCTTCGTCGATGGTGTCGGGGTTACTAATGGCAGCTTCACCCGGTCGATCGGAACCACGCTGAATTCGAGCGTGGACCTCTTCGCGGGCTTCCGACGCAAGGGAGAAAAGAAAGCCGCCAGCGCCAATCGCGATGCCGCGATGGCCGGCTACCAGGACGCCCAGTATCAGCAGCAGCTCACCACCACCAACACCTTCTTCGACGTGCTGGCGGCCGAAGCCCTGCAGCTGGTGAGCGCCGCGAGCGTGCTCCGCGCCGAGGCGCAGCTCAAGGTGGCGGTGGCCAAGCTGCAGGCCGGCCGGGGCATCCGGCCTGATTCGCTTCGCTCGCTGGTAACCCTGGGCAATGCGCAGCTCCAGCTGATCAACGCGCAGACCGCGCTGGCCACGGCCGAGGCCAATCTGGGGAGGCTGGTAGGGGAGGACGGCCCCGTCGGCGCCGTGGACGATTCCACTCTGTACCTGATTCTGCCGGCCATCGACACGCTAGCGCTGCGGGCCGAGGTGCTGGCCAGCGCACCCGCCGTCAAGTCCGCGGAGGCGCAAGCGGCGGCGGCGCGAGCCACGATCACGGTCGCGAAGGCGGCGTACTACCCCACGCTCAATCTCGGCGGGCAGATCTCGCTCAACGGGAGTAGCAAGAACGGTTACACTTTTTTCCAATCCCGAGCCGCGACCTTTGGACTCAACTGGCCGATCTTCAACCGGTTTCAGCGGGAGCAGAGCATTGTTTCGTCGCAGGTTGCGGCTGACGTGGCCGACGCCAATGCCGGCGAGGCCAGGCGCCAGGTGCTGGCCAGTCT
>JBEPVJ010000085.1:0-7387 GCA_041691095.1 Gemmatimonadales bacterium | reverse complement strand
TCTCCAGTGTGGTATGGATCTGCAGGAGCGAGCCCTTGTACCCGGTTTCGAGCTTGAAGTTTTTTCCGAGCGGGCGGACGTAATCCACTTTCAACGAGCCTTCATCGGGGTGCTCCCACGCGGTTTGATTCTCCAGCGCCGTGGTGGCGAGCGGCGTTCCATCCAGTGCCAGCGCCCGTGCGATGACGCTGCCGGGCCCGCCTTCCTGACCCCGCGTGGCGCGCAGCTCCCCCGAAATCTTGTGGGCCTTGTCGCCAAAGGTATGGCGGTACCCCAGCGTACCTTCGAGACTGGACTCGTTCCCCTTGCCGGTGGTCACGCGGTCGGAGAGACCAGTAAGTGTTTGTGCCGCGTCCAGGTTGCGGTACACGAGGCCGTAGGATTCGTGCTGGTTGCGGGTGCTGTACAGTCCATCGAGCGCCAGCTCATCATGCTCTCCGAGATCGTAGTTCACGCTGCCGGTCATCGTATGCGCCAGGGGGAGCTGCATGCGGGTGCCGGTTTCGTCCAGGAAAGTTATCGGGTTGGCGTAGAGATTTTCGCGGAAGATCGCATCGTTGCGGGGGCGTCGATCCCTGAGGAAGCCGTAGCTGCCGTACAGCGTCAACGGTCCATGCTGATAACCGACGTTGGCGCCGAGGTTCACCTGGCCGGTGGTCCCTCCGGCGACGGTGAATCCGCCGCTGGTTCCGGCGTCGGCTTCCTGCTTCAGCACGATGTTGATGATCCCCGCGGTACCGGTCGGATCTTCCCTTGCCGAGGGGTTGGGGACAACCTCCACCCGTTCCACTATTCCGGCCGGAAGCTGCGCCAGGAAATTCCCGAGCTGGGCCGGCTTCATCGGACTGGGACGCCCGTTGATCTGCACGATCACCCCGCTGTTACCCCGCAGGCTCACGATGTTGTCAATGTCCACATCCACCGATGGCACGCTGCGCAGCACGTCGAGCGCCGTGCCGCCGCGAGTCGTGGGCATGTCCTTCACGACGTAGGTGTTCCGGTCTGGCGCGAGCTGGATATCCTGCTTCTGGCCGGTGACCTCCAGCGACTGGAGCTGGACTGGTATCGCCGTCAGCACCACGGTGCCGAGGTCGACGCTGGGTGCGCTGGCCGTGAGCTCGGCCTGGGGGAGGTCGAGCGCGGCGTATCCTACCGCGACGATTCGGATTCGGTAACGGCCAGGCCGGAGGCCAGCCACTTGGAAGCGGCCGTCGGCACCGGTCGCCGTGCGGCTCACGGGAGCTGCCAGGCCGGAGCCGGCAACGACCACCCTCGCAAGGTTGACCGGACCCTGATTCCCGGCGTTCACCACCAGGCCGTGGATGTCCCCGCGAACCGTGGGATTTTGGGCGGCGGCCCGACCGAAGGCCGCGAGAAGGAACGAGACTGTGAGAGCGGTACGACGGGACAGAACGGTCAAAACGACTCCCCGGTATGGGCGGCCAGCGCACGACGACCAGCAACCTAGACGGCCTACCTGACAGTTGGCTGACAGAGGTCGCCGGGGGAGGAAAGCCGGCAAGTCCAGTATGTTCCTGAGCCCGCCGGTGCCTTGGAGCAGCGTGATTGCCTCCGGGACGATACCAGGAACCAAGCAGGAGACTAGAACATGCGCCGCAGCGTCCTGGTTTCCCTTACGGCCTGGCTCGCCGGGTCCACCGTGCTCGCGGCCCAGCAGGCCCGCGCGGGCAATCCGGTCCTCCCAGGCTGGTACGCTGACCCTGAAGCCCATGTCTTCGAAGGGCAATACTGGATCTTCCCGACCTACTCGGCCCCGTACGGCCAGCAGACCTTCCTCGATGCGTTCTCCTCACGCGACCTGATCAGCTGGACCAGGCACGCCGCGGTGCTCGACACCGCGAACGTCCGGTGGGCCCATCGCGCGGTGTGGGCGCCCTCGATCATCCGGAAGGACGGCTGGTACTACCTCTTCTTCGGGGCCAACGACATTCAGAGCGATAGTACCCTCGGCGGGATCGGGGTGGCCCGGGCCCGCACCCCGGCGGGGCCTTTCATCGACCTGCTGGGCAAGCCGTTGATCGATAAGTTCCACAACGGTGCGCAGCCGATCGACCAGTTCGTCTTTGCCGACCAGGACGGGCAGTACTACATCATCTATGGCGGGTGGGGGCACTGCAACATCGCGCGGCTCAACGACAGTCTGACGGGGCTGGTGCCGTTCGCCGATGGCAGCACCTTCAAGGAGATCACGCCGGCGGGTTATGTGGAAGGGGCGTTCATGTTCGTGAAGGACGGGAAGTATTATTTCATGTGGTCGGAGGGAGGCTGGACCGGGCCCGACTACGCGGTGGCCTACGCGGTGGGATCTACACCGTTCGGCCCGTTCGAGCGGGTCGGGAAGATTCTGCAGCAGGACTCCACCGTTGCCACCGGCGCCGGCCACCACTCGATCCTGCACGCGGCCGGATCACCCAACTGGTACATCGTATATCATCGCCGTCCGCTGGGCGAGACCGACCGCAACCACCGCGTGGTGAGCATCGACGAGCTGCACTTCGATCCCCGCGGGATGATCGAGCCGGTCCGGATTACCCGGGAAGGGGTCCGGGCCGACCCGCTGCCCTAAACGTCCAGGTTGTTCACGTACTTGGCGTTCTGCTCGATGAACAGCCGGCGGGGCTCGACTTCGTCTCCCATCAACTGCTCGAAGAGGTTGGACGCCTCCACCGCGTCCTCCAGCGTCACCCGGAGGATGGTGCGCTTTTCGGGGTCCATGGTCGTCTTCCAGAGCTGGTCGGGATTCATTTCACCGAGGCCCTTGTAGCGCTGGATGTTCACGTTGTTCTTGCCGCCCTCGCCGCCGCCCAGCCGCTTCACAAATTCGTCGCGCTCGACCTCACCATAGGCGTAGTACTCTTCCTTGCCGCGGGCGACGCGATAGAGCGGCGGCTGGGCGATGAAGATGTAACCCGCTTCGATGAGCTCGGGCATCTGCCGGAAAAAGAAAGTCAGCAGCAGGGTCCGGATGTGGGCGCCGTCCACGTCGGCATCGGTCATCAGGATGATTTTGTGGTAACGCGCATCGGAGATGGTGAAGTCTTCCTTGACGCCGGTGCCGATGGCGGTGACCATCGCGCGGATTTCTTCGTTTGAGAGGATCTTGTCGATCCGGGCCCGCTCCACGTTGAGGATCTTGCCGCGGAGCGGCAGGATGGCCTGGAACGAGCGGTTGCGGCCCATCTTGGCCGAGCCGCCGGCCGAGTCTCCCTCGACCAGGTAGATCTCGCAGAGGGCCGGATCGTCGAGCGAGCAGTCCGCCAGCTTGCCGGGGAGCACGCCGTTCTCGAGTCCCGACTTCTTGCGCACCAGGTCCCGCGCCTTGCGGGCCGCTTCCCGGGCTCGCGCCGCGCTGACCGCCTTCTCGATGATCGCCCGCGCCACCGGCGGGTGCTCGTCGAGAAAGCTGCCCAGGTGCTCGTTGACCACCGTCTTGACGATGCCTTCCACCTCGGAGTTGCCCAGCTTGGTCTTGGTCTGTCCCTCGAACTGGGGCTCCTTGACCTTGATGTGCAGCACGCAGGTGAGCCCCTCGCGAATGTCCTCTCCAGTGAGGGAGAAGTCTTCCTTCTTGAGGTAGTTGCCCTTCTTCGCGATCTCGTTGATGGTGCGGGTCAGGGCCGACTTGAAGCCGGTGAGATGGGTGCCACCCTCGTGGGTGTTGATGTTGTTCACGAAGGTGAAGGTGTTCTCGTTGTAGCCGTCTTCGTACTGGAGGGCGATGTCGACCTCGACCTCGTCCTTGGTGGCGGTGAACGCCACCGGCTTGGGGTGCAGCGCCTTCTTGTTGCGGTTGAGCCACTGGACGAATTCGATCAGGCCGCCCTTGGCGAAGAAGCGCTCTTCCTGGGGCGGATCCTTCCGCTCGTCCTTGAGCGTGATGGCGATGCCGCGATTCAGGAAGGCGAGCTGGCGCAGCCGGTCGGCGATCGTCTGGTAGTGATACTCCAGAGTGGTGAAGATCTCGGGGTCGGGTTTGAAAGTGACGGTGGTGCCGGTGCCCTTGGCCTTGCCGACCACTTCGAGCTGCTTGACGGTCTGGCCGCGGACGAAGCCCATGTGGTGGCGCTTGCCGTCCCGGTCCACGTACACGTCCAGCTTTTCCGAGAGTGCATTCACCACCGAGACGCCCACGCCGTGCAGCCCGCCGGACACCTTGTAGGTGTCCTTGTCGAACTTGCCGCCGGCGTGCAGCACGGTGAGCGCCAGTTCGACGCCGGGAATCTTCTCGGTGGGATGGATGTCCACGGGAATACCGCGGCCATTATCGATGACGGTGATCGAGTTGTTGGCGTGGATGGTGACGTTGATGGTGTCGCAGTAACCCGCAAGCGCCTCGTCGATCGAGTTGTCCACCACTTCGTAGACCAGGTGGTGCAGTCCGGTTTCCGAGGTGGATCCAATGTACATGCCGGGGCGCTTGCGAACCGCCTCCAGGCCCTTGAGCACCTGGATCGATTCGGCGCCGTAATCCTTGCCGTTCTTGTCGCCTGCCGGATTAGCCATCCTGTTTCACCCCGCCAGTGAGCCAGCGTATTTCCCTGATTTGCCCGCGCCGATTCTGGTTCAGCTTGGCCAGAATCCGGGGGGCCATGAGACTCAGCTCGTTGGCCCAGGCGCTCGAGGCGACCCGGACCCACAGCGTGCCGTCCGCATTCACCGCTTCCGCCCTGGTGGCCGCCGCGATCTGGGGACCGACCGCCTCGGCCCAGCGCTCCACCACCTGGGAAACGTCGAGCCGTTTCGCGAAGCCCGATTTCGCGAGCCACCCGTCGATAACCTGGGCGATCGGCGTGAGCTTCGACTTCGCCTTCACGCCACCACTCCCAGGCTGACCCGGCCGTCTTCGACCGAGAGGGTTTCCAGGTGAAAGCCCTCGGGCAGCTCATCTTCTCTGGGTGACGTGATGAACGTCTGCCGGGCGCCGCCGGCCAGCAACTTCACCGCGAGGCGCTGCTGACGGCCCCGATCGAGCTCCGCGAAAACGTCGTCGAGGAGCAGCACCGGCTCGGCGCCCGACGACGCGGCGAGAGTTTCTCGCTCCAGGAGTTTCAGCGCGAGGGCCGCGGTGCGCTGCTGGCCGGTGGAGCCCACCTCACGCAGGGAGCGACCCGCCAGACGCAGGTCGAGGTCATGGCGGTGCGGCCCGACGGTGGTCGCGCCATGCGCCTGGTCCCGCGATGCGGCCCGCGACAACGCATCGGGCCAGCGGGCGGGATCGGCCAGCGCGTCGTCTCCCCGATAGCGCAGGGTGACCTCTGCGATTTCTCCCAGGGCCACGCAGGTGGCCGTGAGCGGCTCCGCATGCGCGAGGGTCCAGGCCAGGCGATGCCGGATCAGCAGTGCGCCGGCCATTGCCAGCGCGGTATCGAAGGCGCCGGCCAGATCGGCACGATGCAGCCGGAGCGCCGCATTGCGCTGGGCTAGCGCCGCGCGATAGCGCGATAGGCTCCGGAGATAGTCCCGGTCCGCCAGGGAAAGGACCCGGTCCAGGTACTGTCGCCGCTCTGCGGCCGCGCCCTGGACCAGGCGGAGATCGGTGGGCAGGAACGCCACCGCGAGCCAGTGACCCAGCGCATCGCCCAGACGCTCGGGCTCGGTACCGTCGAGGAGCAGGCGCTTCCGCTTGCCGGCACAGCGGAAGCCCGCGGTCAAGTCTCTGGGATGGCGACCGTCCTCGAGGGTCAGCGTCAGGTGGAAGCCAGCTTCCCCGTGCCGGGTCACGTCCATGTCCCGCGCGCCGCGAAGCGAACGAAACAGTACCGGGTAATAGAGCAGCTCCAGCAGATTGGTTTTCCCGTGACCGTTGGGTCCGAGAAAGACGGCGCCGCCCGGGGGAAGAGAGAGGTCCAGATCCGCAAGATTGCGGAAACCCCGCGCCACAATTCGATCCGCCCGCATGCGGTAAAAATAGCCGAGTGGGAGCGGGATTCACAGCATGTCGGTAGGTCGGTATGTCGGTACGTCGGCAATGAGAAAGTGCGCGTACCAACCTGCCGACGTACCGACTTACCGACCGAGAAACGACGCTTTCCGCTTCTCCAGGAACGCCGCCGTCCCCTCCCTGAAGTCGGCCGTCCCTGCCAGCTCCCCGAAGCGCCGGCTTTCCAGGGCCAGCGCGTCGTCGAGGGAGAGATCTTCCTGCTCGTCCACCAGGCGAATGCATCCCGCCACCGCGAGCGGGCCGTTCTCGAGAATGGTGCGGAGCAGCTTTTCGCACTCGGGTATCAGCTGATCGGCCGCGACGACCCGGTTGACCAGCCCGATGCGCCAGGCCTCCTGGGCGTCGATCATCGCCGCAGAGAGCACCAGCTCCAGGGCACGTCCCCGTCCCACCAGTCGCGCCAGGCGCACCGTGCCGCCATAACCCGGGGTGATGCCGAGCTTGACCTCGGGCTGGCCGAAGCGGGCATTCTCGGAAGCGAGGCGCATGTGGCAGGCCATCGCCAGCTCGCAGCCTCCACCCAGCGCGAACCCGTTGACCGCAGCGATCACCGGTTTGGGGGAGCGTTCGATTAGCCGGAAGATCTGGGAGCCCTTTCGGGAGAGCGCCTGCGCCTTGATGGTATTGGAGGTGGCGAGCTCGCCGATGTCGGCGCCGGCGACGAACGCTTTGCTCCCGCTTCCGGTGAGGATCACCCCCCGGATTGCGTCGTCCGCCAGGACCTGGTCGATGAGGGCCCCCAGTTCGGTAACGACGGTATCGTTGAGCGCGTTGAGCTTGTCGGGCCGGTTGACGGACACCAGCGCGATGCCGTCGCGGAGCTCCAGCTGCAGGGTCGAGTATGTCATGAGGCGAGTGGTGAGAGGTGACGAAGCGTGCGTGAGCCGCTCTGTGCCTCAAGCTAACTTCGCACCTTATATTCCGCCGTACAGACGGGACACAGGTCACCGGTCACCGGTTACGGCATGCCATCCATCCTCGCGCTCGATCAAGGAACCACCAGCTCACGCGCGCTCGTGGTGCATCAGGATGGCACCATCCTGAGCCGAGGGAGGCGGGAGTTTCCTCAGCATTTCCCCGAGCCGGGTTGGGTCGAGCACGAGCCGGAAGATCTGCTCGAGTCGACTATCGCCGCCGCGAAGGAAGCGCTGGCGGCCGCGGGAGAGCGACCCGCGGGCATCGGAATCACCAATCAGCGCGAGACATTGGTGCTGTGGGATCGTGCGACGAGGCGGGCCGTGGCTCCCGCAATCGTCTGGCAGGATCGCCGGACCGCCGCGCGCTGCGCGGAGCTTCGCGCCGCAGGCACCGAATCGGAGATCCGCGCTCGCACCGGGCTCCTCCTCGATCCGTACTTTTCCGCCACCAAGCTCGAATGGTTGCTGCGCGACGAGGTCCTCCGCCGCCGCGCCGAGCGGGGTGAGC
>JBEPVJ010000084.1:0-7430 GCA_041691095.1 Gemmatimonadales bacterium | reverse complement strand
GTTGTACGAGGGCGGGACCTTGAGGTCCAGCGACACCGCCTTATCGGCCCACTGGAAGGCGAGGGTGGCGCCATTTACCTGCAGCCTGGGGAACGACCAGGTCAGCACATCGGTGACGGGCGACGCCGCGGCGGTCACCGCAAAGCGTACCTGCGAGGCACTCGAGTCGGGTGGATCCATGTGGAAGATGTGATTCCTGGGATCGAGAACCATGGTCCACGCCCCCGACTCCCGCACCACGAACCAGAGCGAGTACTTGCTCTTGGGTACCGCGTGGCCGGCGAGCGTGATCGGCTTGCTGATTTCCAGCGTGGTGGCCCAGTTGGCGCCGGGCGTCCACACCTCGTCCCAGTGTACCGCCTTGGTGCCGAAGATCTGGGCGCGGTCCCGCATCCGGGGCCGCGCGTAGTCGATCGTGATGACCGTGCCGTCGATCGTTTGGGACAGGGTAGAGCGCTCGCTGGCGCGAATCTGCGCCTGCGCGGGATGGACCGCGAAGCTGGCGAGTATCACCAGACCGGCGGACCGATGGGCAAGGCGGGCGGAGCGCGCCGTCACGGCAACCGCTTTCCCGAAGCGAGCATCTGGCCACCGTCCGTCGTCACCTTGAATTCGGTCGCGTGTCCGTCGGTGATGGTAAAATCAAACCCCAGGCTCCGCACGACCTCGTACAGCGTGCCGTGATCGATGAATCCAAGAATGAAGCGCCCCGGAGACGTCTCTATCAGGTAGAATCGGTCCACGCCGAAGTCGGGAGGCGGCGCAGGATCCAGGCGGCCGATCAGGGAGCCGTTCTCGTAGGTCACGATGAGGTGCGCGGGCGGAAGCCCCGACCAGGCGACGGAATAGGTGCCCACCAGAGGCGTGGCGTGATCCGAGGGGACTGCCAGTACCACGCTCGACGCGACGGTAATGTCGACCGGCACCCGGACCGTGCCCCAGTTCATCGCCAGCGTGACACCGGCCACGTGAATTTCGCTGAACGACCAGGTGAGGTCTTCGAAAAAGGGGGCGGCCTGGGGCGTCACCGGAAAACGGATCTGGGCTGCCGTCGAGTCGGGATGCGCCGTATGGAAGAGCCGGTTCCGGGGGTCGAGCACCATCGTCCAGGGCCCGGATTTCCGCACCACGAACCAGACCGAGTACTTCCCCGCAGCGAGCGGGACGCCGTTGAGCTTGACGTCCTTGCTGACCTCGAGGGTGGTGGACTGATTGGCCCCGGGCGTCCACACCTCGCCCCAGGTCACCACCTTTCCGAACAGAGAATCGCGGGTGCGGGCCCTGGGCCGGGAATAGTCGACCGTCAGGCGGGTGCCGTCGATGGTCTGCGCAACCAGGGCCGATTCGCTGGCGCGAACCTGGGCTGAAATCGAGGAGACTGTGGAGACGGTGAGTACGAAGAGGACCGAGGGAATGCGCCTCATGGGCTACTCGTAGCGCGCATCGATCGCGACCCGGATTTCGTCGAGTGTCTTCCCCTCCTTGTGCAGCCGTGCCGCGAGGCGTCCCTGACCCTGGCAAATGGGGCACGCCTTGGCCATGGCGTCGGTCCCTTCGTAGCAGGTCAGCAACGAATAGAACACGGGATTCTCGGCACAGCCGCAATGACAGCGAATGCCATCCACGATTTCCGGAATCTCCCGCACCGCGTCGAAGACCACTTGGGCCCGAGGCGCATCGGCGAGCTGCTCGTGCGTCGGCAGCTTGGCTGCAGTAATACCCAGGCGGGGAGTGGGATGTTCGGGAAGGGGGCGGCGGGTCCTGCCGGAGGCCCAGGCGGGCCGCGCCACCGCCACCATGCCCATGGCCACGGCGGTGCAACGTCCCAGAAACGTTCGACGGGAATCCATTGGCCAAAACTACCCCCCCGGAGTGGGGCGGGGCTAGATCTGCGCGCCAGGTCCCTGGAGCTACAGATTACCCGGAACCTGCATAGCGATTCCAAAGGATTGAATCTGTCCAAATATTTGAAATCCGTGGCTCACCAGTTCAGGCAAAGTGATGCCGGTTGACGTAACTTGTTTCGTCGTTTCGTCCCGACTTCCCCACCCGAGGTCTTCCATGCGCGTTCCCGCCGCCGCCGCCGGTGTCATCCTGTCAATCATTCTCTTCCAAGGCGCCTCGGCGGTACTTGCCCAGTCCGGCGCCCCGGGAACCGGCGCCTCGCCAGCGGCTTCCCCCTTTACTCCAGGGCGGAGTCCAAGCCAGCCGATCGACGAGGCGTATACCAGGAAGATCAAGGAATACACCACCGAGCCGTTCTTCCTCTCGCCGCTGGTCGACTACCTGCCGGCCTCGAAGACGGTCCCGACGCCCTCGGTCGTGCTGGGTGATATCGCCGGCGCACCCAACAAGCTGCCCTATTCCAAAGAGGTGTACGAGTACATGAGGCTGCTGGCCAAGTCGAGCCCGCGGGTGAAGGTGGTGTCCATCGGCACGACCGAAGAAGGCCGGGAGATGATCGCCGTGGCGATCGCGTCGGAAGCGCTGATGAGCCGCCTCGACGAGAACAAGGCGCGCCTGGCGAAGCTGGCCGATCCGCGCACCATCGGCATGAACGACGCCGAGGGCGCCAGGCTGGCCGGGATGAGCACGCCGGTCTACTACATCACCGGAACGATTCACTCGCCCGAGGCCGGCGCGCCCACCGCGCTGATGGAGCTGGCCTACCGCCTGGCGGTGGACGAAAGCCCCTACATCAAGAACATTCGCGACAACCTGATCACGCTGATCACGCCGATCGTCGAGGTCGACGGGCGAGACCGGCAGGTGGATCTCTTCAAGTGGCACATGGCTCACCCCAACGACACCTGGCCGAACCTGCTCTACTGGGGTCACTACGTGGCCCATGACAACAATCGCGACGCAATGGGCCTGACCCTCAAGCTCTCGCAGAACGTGCTCAACACCTACGTCGACTGGAAGGCGCAGGTCATCCACGACCTCCACGAGTCGGTGCCCTACCTCTACGACAACACTATCGGCGACGGGCCCTACAACGCCTGGCTGGATCCGCTGGTGGTCAACGAGTGGCAGATGATCGGCTGGAACAACGTGCAGGAGATGACCCGGCTCGGCATGCCGGGTGTGTTCGCCTTCGGCAATTTCGACACCTGGAGCCCCGGCTACCTGATGTTCATGGCGGCGACCCACAACGGGATCAGCCGGCTCTACGAAACCTTCGGCAACGGCGGCAGCGCCGAAACGCTGGTGCGGACGTTGTCGCCAGACGAGACCTCGCGCACCTGGTATCGCCAGAACCCGCCGCTGCCCCGGGTTCGCTGGTCGCTCCGCAACAACAACAATTACGAGCAGACCGGCTTGCTGGTCTCGCTCTCGTACATCGCGAGCAACAAGCGGCTCTTCCTCCAGAATTTCTACGAGAAGAGCAAGCGCTCGATCCTGAAGGCGCACACCGAGGGCCCCGCCGCCTACGTTCTGACCGGCAACACCCGGCGGCCCGGCGCCCAGGCGGACCTGCTGCGCGTGTTACAGAAACAGCACGTGGAAATCAGCCGGGCCACCGCGGCGTTTACGGTGAGCTTTCCGGTGCGTGGCAAGCCAGGAGCACGGGACGACGGGAAAATGACCCCGGACACCGCCGCCAAGACCGTGAGCCGCTCCTTCCCCGCCGGGAGCTACATCGTCCGGATGGACCAGCCCTACTCGCGCATCGCCGATGCGCTGCTGGACTATCAGTACTGGAGCCCCGACGACCCGCAGAAGACGCCCTATGACGACACCGGCTGGACCTTTCCCGAAGGCTTCGCGGTGGAAGCGGCGCGGGTCGTGGACCCGAAGGTGCTCGACACGCCGATGGAGCGGATCAATGTAGATGTGCACGCGCCCGGCGGGGTGAGCGGCGCGGGGACGGTCGTGGCCATCAATCACAACGGCGACAACGCGCTCGCCACCCTCCGCTACCGGCTCAAGTCGGCGGACATGGTGGCGGCCGAGGCGCCGTTCGAGGCCGGCGGCCACCAGTTCAACCGGGGCAGCTTCCTGATCCGGAACGCCCCCGCCGATCTCGACAAGACGCTCAAGGAGCTGGGCCTCGCGGGTTATGCCCTTGCCTCGGCGCCGTCGGTCGCCACCCATCCGATCCGCGCGGCCCGCGTCGCGATCATGCATACCTGGGTCAACACCCAGACCGAAGGGTGGTGGCGCCAGGCCTTCGATGTGATGGGGATCCCCTTCGACTACATCAGCGTGCAGGACATCGGCGCAACCGCCGACCTCTCCTCGCGCTGGGACGTGATCGTTTTTCCCCCCGCCGGCGGAAGCACCCAGCAGATCATTTCGGGCCTCCCGATGTGGCGGAACCCGATGCCCTGGAAGAACACCCCCGAGACACCCAACATCGGAACCTGGGCCCAGACCGACGACATCCGTCCTGGCATGGGATGGGATGGCCTCAAGCACCTGCAGGACTTCGTCGCCAATGGCGGCGTGCTGGTCACCGCCGCCAACACCGCGGAATTTGCGATCGAGACCGGCCTGACGTCCGGCGTTCGCGCCAACGGCGCCGGTCAGACCCGGGTGACCGGCACCTTTCTCCGCTCCCGCATGGTAGACGAGACCAGTCCGATCGCCTACGGTATCATCGACAGCCTGGCGGTCATGAGCGACGACGGCGCCAGCTTCTCGGTGAGCAGCTCCCTTGGTGGCGGATTCCGCCGCTTCTCGGAGCAGGGCGGCCGGCCCACCGGCCGCGGCGGGGCCAACGACCCCGACGTGGTCCAGGGCCGGCCGGCCATGGATCCCCGCTTCGAGCTGCAGCCCAACGCCCCGGTCGAGCCGTGGCAGCTGGCCCCGATCGGGGACGAGCAGATGCGTAACCCGCTGGGCATCATACCGCCCGACCAGCGTCCCCGGGTCATCCTGCGGTTCACCGGCCAGAAGGACCTGCTGGTCTCCGGCCTTCTGGGCGGCGGCAGCGAGCTGGCCAACCGGCCGATCGTGGTGGATTCTCCCCACGGCAAGGGCCACGTGGTGCTGTTCTCGATCAACCCGGTGTATCGGGGCACCACCATCGGCAGCTATTTCCTGGTGCTCAACACCATCCTCAACTTCGACAACCTGAATGCGGGGCGGAAGGACGAAAGTCGGTAGGAGGGTAGGAGGGTAAGAGGGTAGGAGGGCATGAGGGTAAGTGGGTAAGTGGGTAAGCGGGTAAGTGGCGCAGGAAGAATCTGGAGAACACTATGAAAGGCAGCATCATGAAATCATTTGCTCGCGGTGTCGCGCCGCTCGCGCTGCTGGCCCTCGTGGCAACCGGCCGGCTATCTGCACAGATAACCCGCGCCGAATACCAGGCCCGCCGCGACTCGCTCGCGGCAAGGATCGGCGAGGGCGTCGTCCTTGCCTTCGGGCAGCGGACCCCGGTGGCGGACTTCGGGCCGTTCTACCAGATCCCCGGGTTCCGTTACCTCACCGGCTACGAGTTCGCCGATGCGGCGCTGGTGATGGTGGTCCACAACGGACACGGCGTCAGCACGATTTTCGTCAACAAGAGCACGCCCCGCCGCGCGCTCTACTACGGCGAAGAGCCCGACTCGGCGGCGCTGTTGCGCGACCTGGGTCTGGCCTCTCGGCCGCTGGGCGACTTGACCCGAGTCGCGGATTCGCTCGCCGGGGCCGGGCTCCCGGTCTTCGGCATGCGGGACTTCGAGGACGCCGACTTCCAGGCCCAGGACTCGATCACCCGCGGCGGACAATTCCTGCGCGCCATGGCGGCCCGCAAGCCCGGCCTCACGGTGACCGACGTCCACCCGATCGTGGACCAGCTCCGCGCCAACAAGAGCGACGCCGAGCTGGCGCTGCTCCGCAAGGCCGCCGAGATCAGCGCCGTCGGGCACATGGAGCTGATGCACCGGATGGAGCCGGGCATGCACGAGTACGACCTCCAGGCCATCATCGAGTACGCCTTCCGCCG
Source organism: Gemmatimonadales bacterium (assembly GCA_041691095.1). Taxonomy (GTDB): domain Bacteria; phylum Gemmatimonadota; class Gemmatimonadetes; order Gemmatimonadales; family GWC2-71-9; genus JABFSM01. The sequence continues at coordinate 1,495 of JBEPVJ010000084.1, read as the reverse complement.
TGGCGGAGCCGAGCGGCCGGCCTATGGATCGATCGTCGGCGCGGGACCCGATGGCACCCAGCTCCACTACATGAAGGATCGGCGCGAGATCAAGGCGGGAGACGTCGTGGTGATCGACGCGGCGGGAGAATTCGACGGCTACGCGGCCGACATAACCCGCACCATCCCGGTGACCGGGGTCTACAGCCGGGAGCAGCGCGCCCTCTACCAGGTGGTGCGCGACGGCCAGGCCGCCGCGGAGCGGAATTCCGGCCCCGGCAAGTCGATCCAGGCGGCCCAGGACTCCTCCCTCGATGTCCGGGCAAAGGGCCTCGCGGCGCTCGGCCTGGTCGAGTCGGCCACCGCGACCTTCGACCCACCCTGGCCGGCCGACTGCGTCAAGAACCCGCGCGCCTGCCAGCAGGTGTCGCTCTTCGCCATCCACGGCATCAGCCATGGGCTCGGGCTCGCGGTGCACGACCCGATCCAGGCCTACTATGGCGACAAGACCTTCAAGAAGGGCGACGCCTTCACCATCGAGCCCGGCGTGTACGTCACCACCAAGCTGCTGGACATTCTCCCGGATACACCGAAGAACCGGGCCTTCAAGGAAAAAGTCCGCGCCGCGGTGCTGAAATACCAGGATACCGGAGTGCGGATCGAGGACGACTACGTGATCACCGACCAGGGGCTCGAATGGATCACCCGCGCGCCACGGGAGATCGACGAGATCGAAGCCCTGATGAAACAGCGAAAGGGGGCCATTCCATGAAGCGGACGCTCGCAGGCACCGGTCTTGTTCTCAGCGTCTCGCTGGCCCCGGCCGGCGCCCAGGCCCAGCAGCCCGGACGTGATACGCTCTCCCTGGAGCGGGCCATCGGGTACCCCTACCCCAGCGCGCTGGTGTCCAGCCCGAAGAGCGGCCGGATTGCCTGGGTGTTCGACCAGGAAGGCCGCCGGAACATCTGGACCGCCGACGCGCCGGACTACCGCGCCACCCAGCTCACCCGCTACACCGCCGACGACGGCCAGGAGCTGACCGAGCTCTCCGTGAGTGCGGACGGGAGCACCATCGTCTACGTCCGCGGCGGCGATCACGACGCCAACTGGCCTTCCGACGTGCCGCCTAACCCGCTCTCCGGCACCGCGCAGCCCAAGGTGACCATCTGGACGGTCGGCGCCCGCGGCGGCGACCCGCGCCTGCTGGTCGAGGGCGACGATCCGGTGGTGTCGCCCCGAGGGGACCGGGTGATCTTCAGCAAAGGCGGCCAGCTCTGGGTGGTGCCGCTCGACGGCTCTGCTCCGGCCCGGCAGCTCTTCTATGCCCGGGGCACCAGCAGCTCGGCCACCTGGTCTCCCGATGGATCCCGGCTCGCCTTCGTCTCGGACCGCGGCGACCACAGCTTCGTCGGGATCTACGCCGAGGACTCGATCCCGGTGCGCTGGATGGGGCCCTCCACCTCGCGCGATCTCTCGCCGACCTGGTCGCCCGACGGAAAGTCGCTCGCCTTTGTCC
>JBEPVJ010000083.1:0-7452 GCA_041691095.1 Gemmatimonadales bacterium | reverse complement strand
CGATCCCCGCGCGCCGGCTTGGTTTTCGGGGGGGGGGCCCCGCCGCAATCTGGCGTTGCTCCCGCCGGCATCGGCGGGATCGGTAGCGGCGACGCTGGACACCCTCGAAGCTCTGGTGGCCCGTACCGCCGTTCCCGATTCGGTGTCCGATCGGGTGACGCTGATGCTCGCCACGATGTCCCGCGATCTCAAGATCGACTTCGACGAAATTCCTGCTGACGCCCCGTCGCTGTCGCGCGGCAGCGAGATCTACCAGGGCACCTGTTCGGCCTGTCATGGACCGGCCGGACGCGGCGATGGGCCGCTCGGCGCCGGCCTCAAGCCGAAGCCGGCGAATCTCGCCGATTCGTCGGCGCTGGCGGGCAGCTCCCCGCTGGATTTTTACCGCCGCATCACCGTAGGCGTGGCCGGCACGGCGATGGGATCCTTCGAGCATACGCTCTCGAAGTCGGACCGCTGGGCGGTGGCATTGTACGCCTCCTCGCTCCGGCTCCCCGCGCCGTTGGGCGGTGCTCCCGCGACGCTTCGATCCTTCCCGGCCACCGCCCGCCTCAGTGACGCGCAGATTCTGGCGGCGCTGGGGAAAGGCTCCCGCAGCCCGCAGCTTGCGGCGGTACGCCTCCACCGGGACGCTTCGGAGACGGCGGTCTCGGACCGGGTCTTCGCGACGGTGCGGGCCCAGCTCGACAGCGCGTACAATTTTGCCGCGGCGGGACACCAGGATGACGCACGGGCCAGCGCGATGGACGCCTACGTCACTTTCGAGCAGGTCGAGCAGACCCTCACGGTGAAGAACGCGGCCCTGACGGCGCGGATCGAGGAATCGTTCTCCTCCCTGCGAACCCGGGCCGGGTTAGGAGCTCCCGTCGCCGAGATCGCCCGGATCCGCCAGGACCTGACCCGCGAGCTGGAAACCGCCGAACGGACTCTGGTGGACCAGCTCTCCCCCTCCAATGTGTTCGTCCAGTCGCTCGTCATCCTGCTGCGCGAAGGGCTTGAGGCGATCCTGGTGATCGGGGCGCTGATGGCGTTCCTGGTCAAGAGCGGCAACGCTCACCGGCGGCGCGACATCCATCTCGGCGTCGCGGCCGCCGTGGTCATGAGCCTGCTCGTGGCGCTCGCGCTGGAGACGGTCTTCGCGCTCACCAAGTCTCATCAGGAGGGACTGGAGGGTGCGGTGCTGGTGCTCGCCACCGGCACGCTCTTCTATGTGAGCTACTGGCTGCTGTCCAAGATGGAAGTGGCCAAGTGGAATCGCTTCGTGAAGGGCAAGGTCCAGAACGCGCTCACCGGCGGTTCGGCGCTGGCGCTGGCGTCGGTGGCGTTCCTTGCGGTGTTCCGCGAGGGCTTCGAGACGGTGCTCTTCTACAAGGCGCTTGCGGTATCGGGAGGCGCCGGAGCGTGGGCGCCGGTGCTGGGCGGGATCGCGGCTGGCAGCGTGGTACTGGCGGGGGTATATCTGGCGATGACGAGGTTCGGGGTACGACTTCCGCTCAAGCCGCTATTCGGGGTGACCAGCGCGCTGCTCTACTACATGGCCTTCGTCTTTGCAGGGAAAGGCATGGCCGAGCTGCAGGAGTCGGGCTGGATGCCGCTCTCTCCCGTGGGTTGGGCGCCCCGGATTCCCGCGATGGGTATCTACCCGACCCTCGAATCGCTGGGCCTCCAGTCGCTTCTGGTGGTGCTCGCAATCATCGCGCTGGTCTGGACGTTCCTGATCGAGCCGCGCCGCCTCCACGCGACTCCGATACTGGTGCCCGAGCCGGCGGCGCCGCCCTCGGCAGCGGTCCGGGCGCAGGTTCCCCAGGATTCCACACTGTTGCGATCGATCGACCGGATCGAGACCGACTTGAATGAGGTGCGATCGGAGCTGGAGCGGATGCGAGACCGGGTGACGCCGGAGGAACGCAGGGTGAAAGAAAGGTAGTCCTTCTACCTCTCACTTCTTTCCGCTTTTCAGGTACTCTCCCGGTTCCAGCGTCTCTGCATTGTTCCACTTGGCGTAGAGCAGCGCCCCGGAAACCATCAATCCAATCGCCACCAGCTGCGCGACCGTCAGGCCACTGCCGGTGTGGTCTTCCTTCGCACGCACGAACTCGATCAGGAAGCGCTCGGCGCCGGCCAGCATCAGGTAGACGCCGAACAGCCAGCCGGTAGCGTGCCGATGGTTCCGCATCCGCCACAGCAGCATGAATACCGCGAGCATCAGCACTGCTTCATAGAGCTGCGTCGGGTGGACCGCGAGCATCGTGTCGGGAGGGGTGCCCGGTGCGCTGGCCACACCGAACTCGCGTGCCATGTCACCGGCGGTAGTGGGTGGCAGGCCCTGGGGAAACTTTACGCCCCATGGCAGGGTGGTGGGGCGGCCGTAGTCGTCGCCCACCAGGAAACAGCCGATTCGCCCCAGCGCGTAAGCCGCCGGCAGGGCGGGTGCTGCGATATCCAGCGTCCAGCGCACCGGCACCTTGAGTCGCAGGCTGTTCACCAGGACCGCGATCACTCCGCCGATGAAGCCGCCGTACCAGACCAGGCCTCCCCGGCTGAACAGGGCGCCGATGTCATGGACCGCCACGACATACCAGAGCTTCGCGCCGACGATGCCGCCGATGACCGCGGCGACAGTCATGTCCGCGGCGTAGTCGTGATTCCAGCCGCGGCGCCGAAGCTCGCGGTCCATCAGCCAGCCGCCCATGAGGAAGCCGACCATCATCATCACGCCGTAGCCGGTGATGTTGAGCGGGCCGACGTGGAGATTCAGCGGATAAACGGTCGTCATAGGGGGAAGGTAACCGGTTGAGTGCCTGGGATCGGGCCACGGTCGAAGGGTTCGAGGTCCAGGCCGGCTCGCTCGCCGCGGGACAAATGCCACGCCCCCGCCGCCGCGATCATCGCCGCGTTGTCGGTGTTGAAGCGGGGTGACGCCACGATCACCCGTCCGCGTCCCCCCACGCGCTCGGTCAGCTCTGCCTGCAGTGCACGGTTGCAGGCTACGCCGCCGACGATCACCGCGGTGTCTCGGCCGGTCTCCTCCATCGCCCGCAGCGTCTTGGTGGCCATCACGTCGACCGCGGCGTCCTGAAAATCGCGAGCCAGGTCGGCGCGATCGGCCTCGAGACTGGTCGAGGCGCGCACCGCGCGGAGCACCGCCGTCTTGAGGCCGCTAAAGGAAAAATCCAGGCCCTGGCGCTTCATGGGCCGGGGCAAATCGAAGCGGCCGGGCCGGCCTTGGCCCGCCAGCTTCTCGATCGCCGCACCGGCGGGGTATCCCATGCCGAGCATGGTGCCGACCTTGTCGAAGGCTTCGCCCGCGGCGTCGTCCAGCGTTTGCCCCAGCAGGCGATAATTTCCCCATCCCGCCACGTCGAGCAGCATGGTGTGGCCGCCGCTCACCAGCAGTGCCACGAAGGGGGGCGCGAGGTCGGGATGCTCCAGCAGTGGAGCGAAGAGGTGACCCTCATGATGATGGACGCCGACCAGCGGCCGGTCCAGCCCCATGGCCAGTCCCTTGGCATACATGAGTCCCACCAGCAGCGCCCCGACCAGGCCCGGTCCATTGGTGACCGCGATGCCGCTGAGCTCACCGGGTTGGATGCCGGCCTCGGTCAGCGCGCGGTCCACCACCGGCCCGATGGTACGGAGGTGCTCCCGGCTGGCCAGCTCCGGTACGACGCCTCCGAAGACGCGATGGATGTCCTGGGAGAGGATGACGAGGCTCTCGAGAACGAGACGGCCGTCCTCGGTTCGGAGGACGGCCGCGGATGTCTCGTCGCAGCTCGTCTCGATGCCCAGTATGCGGCTACTCGCCACCGAGCAGATTGGCCACTTTGCGCTGGCTCGAGGGCGAGCTCCAAGGATGCTCGCCGATGATCTTGTACGCGATGATTCCCTTCCGGTCGAGCAGGAAGCTCTCCGGCACCCCGGTGGTCTGGAACACCCGCTGAATATCTCCGCTCTGATCCTGCAATACGTCGAAGGTGAGTCCGTACTGTGCCACGAATTTCTGGACATCGGCGGTGTTTCCCTCGTCCACGCTGATGGCGATGATGCGAAGCCCTTTGGGTCCGAGTTCCTTGTAGAGCGCCTCCATTGCGGGCATCTCGGCGCGGCAGGGAATACAATACGTGGCCCAGATGTTGATCAGGGTGACCCGGCCGTCGCTGGCCTGGTGCAGGGAGACCGAATCTCCCGTCTGGATGTCCTTGGCGGTGAAATTTGGGGCCCGCTTGCCTTGTACGACGCCTTCGAGCTTTGGGCCGAACTCGACCAGCGCGAATGCGCCGAGCACCAGCCCCGCGACGATGACCGCGACCATCTTCCATTGCTTGGACATGTTGCTCCGATCACGCCGCTGTAGTGCAGGCTTGCTTGAGCCGCTGGATTGCCGGGCCGGGGTCGGGCTCGCCGAAGACCGCCGTGCCGGCCACGAAGGTATCTGCCCCGGCCTGCCAGGCGGCGCGAATCGTGGCGGTGGTGATCCCGCCGTCGACCTCGAGCGCCGCACCGCTGCCCCGGGAATCCAGCAATCCCCGCACCCGCTGGATCTTGGAGGTGGCCGCCTGAATGTAACGCTGGCCGCCGAAGCCCGGGTTTACCGACATCACCAGGACCAGATCGAGATCGTCCACCACTTCTTCCATCAGCGACAGCGGCGTTGCCGGATTGAGCGCGAGCCCGGCCTTCATGCCTCGCTCCCGGATTCGGGAGAGCTGCCGTTGCACGTGGATGGTTGCCTCGGGATGGAAGGTGAAGATCGCCGCGCCGGCATCGGCAAATGCGTCGATGTAGCCCTCCGGCTCGGTCACCATCAGGTGCACGTCGAGCGGGAGACGGGTGAGCTTGCCGAGCGCTCGGATGATCGGCGCTCCGAAAGTAAGGTTCGGCACGAAGCGCCCGTCCATCACATCGACGTGAATCCAGTCGGCGCCGCCCGCTTCGACCAGGGCGATCTGGTCCTTGAGGCGGCCCAGGTCGGCGGAGAGGACGGACGGCGCGATGCGAACGCTCACGGGCACCCCCGGTTCGGGCTCAATTGCTGATGACCAGGTTGACACGGCTCTGGTGCGGACTGAACACTCCCGCTGCGGGCCGCTGCTCGAGGACGATTCCCACGGCGTTCCGCCCCCGCGATCTGGTCGTGACGGTGCCGACGTGCAGCCCGGCCGCCTCCAGGCGCTGCCGCGCCTCTTCCTGTTTCAACCCCATCACGTCGGGCACCCGGATATCGGCGGGACCTTTGCTCACCAGCAGATCCACCGAGCTGCCGGGCTGTCGAGTCGAGCCGATCGCCGGACGAGTGCCGATGATGAGTCCCGGATCGGAAGCGCTGGGAATCGAGTCGATGGTGCCGATCCGGAGTCCGGCGGCGTCGATCACCTGGCGGCCCTGATCGACATCGAACGAAGAAATGTCGGGAATCGTCACCGGGCCTGGACCGCTGCTCAGTGTCAGGTGCACCACGGTGCCACCCGGCAGGGTGGTCTGCGGCGGAGGGTCCTGCCAGACCACGTGGCCCGCAGGAATGACCGGGTCTGCTTCCTCGCCCTCGATCTTGGCGCGAAAATCCTGCGCGGTGAGCTCTTTTTCCGCCTCGGCACGCGGAAGTCCGAGGACCCTGGCCACCTGGTGCTCGCGGGTTATGATGGGGGCGGGGTAGGCGACGCAGGTGACCAGATATCCGGCCAGCGCCGCGCCGGCCAGGATCAGCCCGATCCGCAGGCGGTCGCGACCGCGCACCGTCGTGGGCCAGATCTTCTTGACGCGGGCCCAGGTCCGGGTCCGGACGGGAGGAGAGCTCACCTCAGCCCACCCGCCGGAGCCGGGCCGCGTAGGCGCCGTCGGTACCGTGCCGCTGGGGGAGCAGCAGGAGATCTCCCGAGGGCATGAGCAGCTCGGCCGGGATCGTCGAGGTCGGCTCGCGGCGGAATCGGGCATCGCTCGCGAGAAAGGCCTCGATCTGCACGTCGTTCTCCTCGGGTTCCAGGGAGCAGGTGGAGAAAAATAACAGCCCGCGGGGCCGGACGGTTTCCGCGAGTGCCCGGAGCATCCGGCCGCCCTGGACTGCCAGATCGGCGAGGGCGGTTTCCGTCACGCGCCATCGGGCATCGGGGTGACGGGCAAAGGCGCCGGTGCCCAGGCAGGGTGCATCGAGCAGGGTCGCTTCCATGGGGCGGAACGCGGGCACCTCGGCGTCGGCCACGAAGACCGCCGCCGCACCGGGGGAGGCGCGCTCGAGATTTTCCCGCAGCCTCCGGGCACGGGCGGGCCGAAGGTCTCCCGCCGCCACGAACCCGGCCCGCTCGGCAAACGCCATCGCCTTGCCGCCGGGAGCGGCGCAGGCGTCCAGCAGAGTCGCGCCGTGCGGGAGGTCGAAATATCGGACGACCAGCGCCTGCGCCGGGTCCTGGACGTAACAGGACCCCGAAGCAAAGCCCGGAAGCTCCTGCGGCCGCCTGCCGGCCACCACCAAGCCGGCATCGAATGGTGCCGAGTGCCAGGTAATGTTCTGCTGATCGAGTCCCGCGATCAGCGCCTCCCGGCTCCATCGGGCCGGCTGAATGACCAGCGGAGGGTGGGCGTTGTTAGCCTTGAGCAACTCCTCGGTTTCGGTGGGACCGAAGCGGGCCATCCAGCGCTCGACGAGCCAGACGGGATGGGAGTACTCCAGCGACAATGTATCCGCGATGGGCAATCCGGCCGGCCGTGGCTCACCCGTGTCCCCGCGCTCCGCCACCTTCCGCAGCACCGCGTTGATGAATCCGCCGACCCGTGCTCCCGAGAGCCGCCGCCCCAGGGTGACCGCGGTGTCGACCGCGGCGTGGTGGGGCACCCGCTCGAGAAACAGCAGCTGATAGCTGCCCAGTCTGAGGATGTCGAGGAGATCGTCCCGGACGCCCGCCACGCCGCCGGTCACGTGCGGGGCGATGGCCTGGTCGAGCGGAGCGCGATGCCTGAGCACGCCGGCGGCGAGCTCGTGCGTCAGGCGCTTGTCGGCGTCGGAGAGTCCGGCCAGGGCCCTTTCGAGGGCGCGGTCGAAAGGAATGTCGTGTCGAATGTCGTGGAGGACGCGCCAGGCCGCGGCGCGAGGCGGCAGCCCGGGAGAGGCCTGGCTCAACCCGCCATGCCCTTGGTAGGCGACGACGGCACGGCTGTCTCGCGCCGCGGCATGCGCCCCGCGAGGAAGGCCAGCCGGCCGGCGGCGGTGGCCTGGCGCATCGCGTCGGCCATGATGACGGGATGGGTGGCTTCCGCCAGCGCGGTGTTCATGAGAATGCCGTCGACGCCCTGCTCCATGACCAGGCAGGCATCCGAGGCGGTGCCCACCCCGGCATCGACGATCACCGGCACGGTGAGGCGGCGCTTGATGGTCCGGATCGAATAGGGATTGAGGAGACCGAGCCCGCAGCCGATCGGCGACGCGAGCGGCATGACCGCCGCGGCCCCCCCCGCCACGGG
>JBEPVJ010000082.1:0-7505 GCA_041691095.1 Gemmatimonadales bacterium | reverse complement strand
AGCTGCGCTTTCATCGCGAGCAGCTGGAACGGCACGCTCGGGCCGAAGGCGCTGGTGCGGATGAGGCGACCTATGCGGCCCGGCGCAGGCTCGGCAATGGCACCCGCGTCCACGAAGAGACCCGGGACCGGTGGTCGGTACTCTGGCTGGATCATTTCCAGCAGGATCTGCGCTATGCGCTGCGGGGATTGCGGCGGTCGCCTGGCTTCACTGCCACGGTAATCCTGACGCTCGGGCTCGGCATCGGCGCCAACGCCGCCATGTTCGGCGTGATCGACCGGCTGATGTTCCGGCCTTTCCCCTACCTCCGGGATCCCGGCCGAGTTCATCGGGTCTATCTCCAGACCACGTATCGGGGCCGTACCTTCACCGACAGCACCGGCTACGAGTACGCCACCTTTCTGGATCTCGAGAAATACACCTCGGTGTTCGACCGCTACGCCGGCATTTCCAACCCGATGCTGGCCATAGGGACCGGTGATGATTCCCAGGAGCAACGGGTCGGCACGGTCAGCGCCAGTTTCTTCGATTTCTTCGCGCTCCGCCCCGTCCTGGGACGATTCTTTACTCCGGCGGAAGACATCACCCCTCAGGGTGCACCGGTCGTGGTCCTCACCTACGCCTTCTGGATGACCCAGTACGGTGGCCGGGATGACGTCCTCGGTCAAACGCTCCAGATCGGAAATGTGCTCTGTACCATCATCGGTGTCGCCCCCAGGGAATTCGTCGGCGTTCCCGACCAGACCTCGCCTCCCGTCGCGTTCATTCCGATCACCACCTATGCCGGCAACATGGGGGGTCCGGACGACCGGAAGACCTATTTCAGCCAGTATCACTGGGGCTGGTTGAGCATGATGGTGCACCGAAAGCCCGGCGTGTCGGAAGCCATGGCGTCGGCGGACCTCACTCGTGCCCGGCTGCAGAGTTTGAATGCGGTGCGCGCCCTCGATCCCGATTTGCCGTCCGCCGCGGAGGCCAACCCCATCGCAATCGCCGGAGCCCTCAAGTCGGCGGCCGGTCCCGATGCCGGGCTCGAAGCCACGACATTGCTCTGGGTGACCGGCGTCGCCGTCGTCGTCCTGCTGATCGCCTGCGCGAATGTGACCAATCTGATGTTTGCCAGGGTACTGCGCAGACGACGGGAGTTCGCGGTCCGGCTGGCGCTCGGCGTGAGCCGTGCCCGGCTGGTCGCACAGACGCTGACCGAGAGCCTGCTCCTCGCAGGGCTCGGCCTGATTGCGGGCATCCTCGTCGCCGAGTGGGGCGGAGCGGCCCTGCGACACCTCTTCGTCAGCGAAGGGACGACGTTGGGGGTGCTGACCGACTGGCGTACCATCGGAGTGGCGGCGGCCGCTGCCGTTATCGCGGGGATTCTTTCCGGATCGGGCCCGGCGCTGCTCACGATCAAGGGAGACCTGGCCGGAAGTCTCAAGGCCGGCGCTCGCGAAGGCACCCACCAACCGATCCGTGCGCGCGGGGTCCTGCTGATCACCCAGGCCGCGCTGTCGGTGCTCCTTCTGGTTGGTGCCGGCCTCTTCGTCAAAAGCCTCCACAACGTTCGTAACCTGCGCATGGGGTACGATGCGGCCCCCGTACTCATGGTCAGCCGGAACCTTCGCGGGATGGATCTGCCGGACAGCGTGCGGATCGATCTCGGCAAACGCCTGCTCGCCGCCGCCGAAGCGCTTCCAGGCGTCACCCACGCAAGCCAGGTCAGTAGCGTCCCGTTCTGGAGCACATCCGACCGCGACCTCTTCGTCACGGGCATCGATTCGGTGAGTCGGTTTGGACGCTTCACCGTCGCGTCCGCTTCACCGGACTATTTCCTCAGCATGGACACCCGGATTCTGCGCGGCCGGCCATTCTCTGGGCAGGATCGAGCCGGGTCGCCGCCCGTCGCCGTCGTGAGCCAGGGCATGGCCGAGGCACTTTGGCCCGGGAAGGAGGCACTGGGCCAGTGCCTCCGAATCGGCGCCGACACGATGCCATGCACCACGGTGATCGGGATCGCCGAGAACGCGATGCAGCGGAGCCTGCTGGGCGACGAGAAACCGTACCGCTACTACCTGCCGATCGATCAGTTCGAGCCGACTCGCGGCAACTATCTCCTGTTGCGCATGGACGAAACTTCGATCAAAGCACTGGAGCCTATCAGAAAAGCGCTGCAGACCGTCATGCCGGGACAGTCCTACGTGACGGTACGTCCGCTCGAAGAGGTTGTGGATCAGCATCGTCGCTCCTGGCAGGTTGGGGCCACCATGTTCGTCGCCTTCGGCGTGTTGGCTCTGCTGGTCGCGGCGGTGGGGCTGTATGGCATGATCACCTACAACGTTGCCCAGCGAATGCACGAGCTGGGCGTGCGGATCGCCCTGGGTGCCCAGGCCAGAGAGCTGGTGCGGCTGGTGGTCGGGCAGGGTCTCCGCTTTGCAATTTCGGGCGTCGCCGTCGGCCTTGTCGCCGCATTGATCGTTGCCCGATGGGTTCAGCCCCTGCTCTTCCATCAGTCGGCGCGTGACCCGGTCACCTTCGGCCTTGTCGGCGCAATTCTGTTGGCTGTTGCATTGGTGGCCAGTGCGATGCCCGCCTTGCGAGCCACCCGCGCCGATCCGAATACCGTCCTTCGCTCCGAATAGCGAGACAACCATGCGCGAGTGGATCTCGAGGCTGCGCGACTGGTTCCAGCGCGACCGGCTCGATGCCGAGCTGACCGAGGAATTGCGTTTCCATCGAGAACAGATCGAGCGCGCCGAAGCCCACGCCGGCGCGGACTCGAAGGAGGCAGGCTATATGGCGCGACGCCGGATGGGTGACGTACCGCGGCACCAGGAGGAATCCCGCGACCGCTGGTCCTGGCCATGGCTGGAGCATTTTCAGAAGGATCTGCGCTTAGAGCCGAGCGCAGCAGAGGTCCCCGATGCGGTCGGCGCTGCTTGTCCTGCAAGCGGCGCTCTCCGTCGCGCTGTTGGTCGGCGCCGGCCTCTTCGTGGGCAGCCAAAACCAGGTTCGCAGGCTGCGTCTCGGCTACGAGCCCCATCCGGTGCTGATGATCTCCACCGTTCTCCGCGGCGTGACCTTGGACAGCAGCGCCAGCGTGGCTTTCCGCCGCAGAATCCTGGCGGTCACGCGGGCCATCCCCGGAGTTGAGGGGGTCTCCCGCGTCAATAGCCGGCCCTTCGGAACCAATACCGCGAACCTGATCGTGCCGGGCGTTGACTCGGTGGAACGACTCGGCCGGTTCAACTATCAAGTTGCCGACCCCGACTACTTCAAGGTCATGGGAACGCGGATACTCAAAGGCCGCGGGTTCACTGCCCAGGACGGCGAAGCCGCACCGAAGGTGGCTCTGGTGAGCGAGAGCATGGCAAGATCTGGCCGAGCCGGGACGCGATCGGTCAATGCATTCAGGTCTCTTTCAGGAACGGCTCCATCCCCGCGTGCACGTCAGTGATCGGCGTGGCTGAAGACGGAAGACAACAGAGCATTACCGATGAGCAGCGCTTCATGTACTACCTGTCGATTGATCAGGTGACCCCGGCGTGGGGAAGCCAGATGTTCGTTCGTATCACAGGCGGTAACGCGCTGCGCGCGTCGGAGCGGGTGCGTCTCGCCCTGAACGCCGCCATGCCTGGCGAGAGTTATGTCACCGCACAGCCTCTGGAAGAACTGGTGGACCTCCAGCGCCGCTCCTGGCAGCTCGGTGCAACCATGTTCGTGGCATTCGGGGTGCTCGCGCTGCTGGTCGCCGCGGTAGGACTCTACGGCGTCATTGCCTACAACGTCGCGCAGCGCATGCATGAGCTGGGCGTGCGTGTTGCTCTCGGGGCCGGGGCGACCGATGTGGTGCGGCTGGTGGTGGGGCAGGGGGTGCGCTTTGCCGTAGCCGGCGTGCTGTTGGGTCTGGCCCTGGCGCTGCTGGCTTCGGGGTGGATCCAGCCGCTGCTGTTTCAGCAGTCTGCCAGAGACCCGGCAACCTATGCCGCAGTCGCCGCGCTGCTATTGGCGGTCTCGCTGCTTGCCAGCGCTATCCCGGCCATGCGGGCGACCCGCGCCGACCCCAATACGGTGCTGCGCAACGACTAGACTGGTTACGGCGCCGGCTCGAAGTGATCTGGGGGAGCCTGCCCGCGCGTATAGGTCTTCCACGGCGCGCCCTGCCAATTGTCGGGACGATCGCCGCGCCGGGTCCAGGCCGGCAGCGGCAAGGCAAGATATTGCGAGAGCGCCGCCACATAGGGCTCATACAGCAGCCGTAGCTCCGAGAAGCGCTCCAAGTCTCTCGCGTCACGGAGCGTCATACCGGTGGGCTCCAGCCGATCCAGCAATTCCGCCATGCCGGCATCGCTCAGCCGCTCGCCGAGGGTCTCGGGCCGCGGGGCACTGAACACCTGCGCCAGATCCACCACCGCATGGCGCGCCATGGCGAAGGTGAGCTCGGCCTGCCTGGCGCAGGGTCCTCCCGCGACCACCTGGATCAGCGCACTCGAATCGAGCATGGTGGTCAGCGCCGCGAGCCAGGATTGATTGCCGTGCTGGGACCGGAAGTAGGCGAGTACGGGGTACGACAGGTGGCTCTCCAGCAGCTCCGCCGACCAGCGCTCCCATTCGGCCAGCAGGGCCGCCAGCGCGCCGGGATCGCTCGTCACCTGAGAGCGGCGCAGGAGCTCACCCGCGGAGGGGGGCGATCCCGCCCGGGCATCGAGCATCGAAATGGCAATCTCGCGCCGCGAAAATGCCTGGTAGATCACCGGCAGATAGCCGATGATGATCGCGAGAAAGGCGAACCCCAGCCCCGCCTCGGTAACGGTGAGGAACTTGGCGAACGGAACCTTGGGCACGACGTCGCCCAGGCCCAGTGTGAAAAAACTGGTGCCACTGAAATACAGGTCGTCCAGAAAGCCAGCCGAATGACCCTGCAGCACCAGCGCCGATCCCGCCGCCCAATGCAGAGTCCCGAACGCGACCACGATGCTCAAGGCCCACAGCGCCAGCAGAACCAGGAGCGACAGCGGACCGAACCAGCTCAGCGCGTTTTCCCGCGCCGCGCCCGTCAACGGTGCCGACATAATCCGCCAGAGTCGCCAGAAGCTTCGATAGAAGAGCGAGGTCAGCCCGAACAGTCGCTTGACTCGCCGAGGCAGGATGATGGTTTCGAATGCGTCGCGCAGCACGATCAGCAGTAGCGCCAGACCGAGAACGCCGACGAATGACCGCATGTGCTAAGGCCGTGGCTGGTGAAAGGTCATCGGATCGCCGTCTCCGACGCGGGCCCCGGACAGCGGTACTCCGAACCCCTGCGAATCCATCAGGAGCTTCGTGGCCTTGCCGCCCTCTTTTTCGAAAGTGAGCCGGCTGCGAGGCGCCGACCGCATTGCAAAGCTTCCATCATCCTGCTTGAGGAGCGGCTCCGGCCCCTCGCCCAGTGTTTGAATCATGAGCCGGCCGTTTTCGTCGAATACCCGGTAGGTGCGCCGATACTGGGCGTAGGAATCGTGGAGCCCCGGGTTGAGCCGGTCGAGTTTGAGGACAAAGGTTCCGTCCAGCGCTTTCCGCTCGTCGGGCGATACCGCCGCATCGCCAATCTGGCGCGGAGCCGGCGGAGTGACAGCCGGTAGCGGCGTCAGGCCGAGCACGGCGCGCGCCAGCGCCCGGGTAATTGCGTAGGCGTTCTGACCCTCGGTATTGCTCAATACCACGATCGTGAGATCATCCCCGGGAAAATCATAGAGACTGCCGCTATACCCGAACAGGGAGCCGTGCTGCCCGATCCGGACGTGCGCATCCTCGTGATTGATCGTGAGCGCCAGCCCGTAGTGCGCCATCGAATCCTGGGTGCTCATCCGCACAGCCGCACCTTGCGCGGTTTGCATCTGGCGGTATGTCTCGGTGCGCAGCAGCTTGCCGCTCCGCAATGCTGACCATAGTGTGGCCAAGTCTCCCACCGTGCTGCAGAAGCGCAGGTCGGCGTTGTAGGCCATGTCATTCTCATTGGCAGGCACGAAGCCGTTCTCGAGGCGGCGGTAAGCATGGGACATGCCGTGCACCAGCGAGTAATCGTCGCAGTAGGTCGTCGCGCGAAGGCCGGCGGGCTCGAAGATATGTTCCCGGACATAGTCGCCAAATCGCTGGCCCGACACGCGCTCCACCACCGTCACGAGGAGCTGGAATCCCGATATCGACCAGTCCCACCGCGTGCCCGGCTCGTTGACCCATTGCTTGCCGGCGTACAGGGCCATGACCTCGTCGAGCGCCTTCGGCTGCCGGCTGGTCGCATCGATGGGATCGCCCAGATAGTGGTAATCGACGATGCCCGAGGTGTGATTGAGCAGCTGCCGAAGGGTGACCCGGTGCCCCTGCATCGGGAACTCCGGGACGTACCGAGAGATATCGTCCTCCAGCGCGAGCTTTCCGCGCTCCATCAATTGGAGGACCGCCACTCCGGTGAATGGAAGCATGGGCCCCACGACGTGGTAGACGGTCTGGTTCCGCGTCGGCGCCTCGAGCCCGAGATCCGCGAATCCATATCCTTGTTCCAGCAGGACTCGATGTTTGTATTCCACCCGCACCGATGCGCCGGCTACGTGTTCCCGAGCCATGACATCCCTGGTGATGGAGTCGAGTTGGGCCGGCAATCCCTGCCCCAGCGCCGGCATGGGATGCAGCGGGACCAGTACGGCGACGATCAGCCCTCGGCAAAAACGCATGCGCGGTCTCCTCGTCAGGCGGGGTTGGCCCGCCGGCAAACCATCAATTCGGTGCTCGGGCTCTCGTGCTTGAACCGGACCAGCGCCTGCTCCAGCGGATAGAGTGCGGCCCCAAGCGCCCAGCCGAACGGCTCGCCCAGCGTCGCGGGAGCCACCATCGCGGTCCAGGCCCAGCGGGCCAGGCGGGATTTTGTGTCGGCCGGATAGTTCATTAGCACAAACATCGGTACCCGGGTCACCACGGTCAGGCCCGCCGCCTCCACCAGCCGGACGCTTTCCTCCAGCGGCCGGCTCGCCTGGTGGACGATGCGCTCGGTTTTGGCCTTGAGAAAGTTGTCTGACCAGAGGAACCAGCCGCCCGGCGCCAGCAGCGAGGCGATGTTCTGAAATGCCCGTCCGTAGGCGGCGTCGTCCACGATGTGAAACAGGACGTCAAAGGCCGAGATGGCGTCGAACGACGCGGCCCGCAGCGGAATCTTCTCGATCGGTCCGCCGATGTCGCCACGGACGAAACGATTCTCCGGGAAGCAGCTGGTCAGCTCATCGACCGCAACGTCGGTCAGGTCCAGGCCGGTAACCCGCGCGCCCAGCCGCTTCCAGCGGTCCACGTAAAATCCAGTTCCCGAGCCCACGTCCAGCACCGACCGGCCACTCCATCCGCGCGTCGTGATGCCAGTGGCTACCCGGTCGAATACGTTCCCCCGAACCCGGTACATCCATTCGTTGAACCGTCGGCCCAGGCGCAGGTAGCCCACCCCGGCGAGCGAATAGTGCTCCCGGAGCCTCGATTCCCAGTATTCCTTG
>JBEPVJ010000081.1:0-7520 GCA_041691095.1 Gemmatimonadales bacterium | reverse complement strand
CCACTGTTGCCGGACTGGGCCGAGGCGGAATTGAAAGCGAGGAAAAGGCCCGCAGCCAGGACCCAGAGGAGCCGCGGACCCCGCATCATTTGAGGATCACCAGGATGGCTCCGCTCTCATGTCCCACGCCGTACCGCTGGCTTGCATCAATTCCCCGGAGGTGCTGGATCTCCTTGATCGAGGCACGAGGCACATCTTCCAGCGTCGACGGCCCGCCACGTTTCATGCCGCTCACGTAGACTTGCGCCATTGGTGTCTCGGAGCGAATCGAGCTGGTTCCGTGCGAGGTCAGCCAATTGGGCCGGAGCTGCTCGACCAGCGCAAACGCCGTTTGCCACGCGTCCGGCGCGGCCTGGATTTCCTGCTGAGAAATCAGGTCGGGATTCCGCTTGATCTTCGGAGCCTGGTGGGTCGTATCCTGGGCCGCCAGGCCCGCGGGCACAATCAGGAGGGCAAAGGAGAGGAGAGGAAGCAGCCGAGAGAGCATGGTTCTTTCCGGTTGACGTGACTCCCACGAAACCACTTCGCGTGAGACTAGGGAAGGGGTGCCCCTTCCGGTGGAGGATCTTCGTCCAGACGACCCGCCTCTCGGGCCGCCCGGCGGAGCAGGAACTCGATCTGCGAGTTGAGTGACCGCAAATCGGCTGCCGCCCAACGCTGCATGGCATCATGCAGCGCTGGGTCGAGGCGCAGCAGAAAAGCCTTGCGGCTCAACTGGTGTACAGCGTGCCGGCGTTGACCACCGGCTGGGTTCCGCGCTCTCCGCAGAGGACCACCAGCAGATTGGAGACCATCGCGGCCTTACGCTCATCGTCCAGATGCAGGATGTTCTTCTGCGCCAGGAGCTCGAGGGCGTTCTCCACCATCCCTACGGCACCTTCGACGATTTTGTAACGGGCGGCGATGATCGCACCCGCCTGCTGGCGCTGGAGCATGGCCTGGGCGATCTCCTGGGCATATGCCAGATGGGAGATACGCGCCTCGATCACCTGGACTCCGGCCTTGCCCAGCCGCTCCTGTATCTGGGCCATGAGGTTGGCGGCGACTTCCGTCGCGTGGCTGGAGAGTGCCGCTTCACCGGTATTGTGGGCGTCATAGGGATAGCTCGATGCCAGCCCCCGGACCGCCGACTCGCTCTGGACCTTGACGTAGTGTTCGTAGTCATCGACCTCGAACATCGCCTCCGCTGTATCGACCACCCGCCAGACGACGATGGAGCCGATCTCGATCGGATTGCCATGCGCGTCGTTGACCTTGAGCTTGGCGGTTTCGAAATTGCGGGTTCGGAGGGAAATCCGCACCTTTCGGGTGAACGGGTTGACCCACCAGAACCCCGCTTCCTTGACTGTGCCCGAGTACTTCCCGAAGAGAGTGAGTACCTTCGCTTCATTCGGCTGGACCTGCAGAAACCCGCCCAGTGCGATCATGGTAAGGACGTAGGTCACGATGCCAAGTACGATGCCGCGCGGACTCTGGCCCTGGGCCGAATTGATGAACAGCCAGGTACCAGCTCCCAGCATCGCCAGCACGAGAAGGACGGTGGGCAAGCCGGGCAGAGGACGAACGACCTTCTCGCGAATCATGATACAGTGCTCCCTTTGTGTGATAGCTATATGATATCACAAAGATACTATCGCGACAAGCCTGGCCTACCCGACGTTCCAACACCTGAACATTCCCCCGTGTCCAACGCTTCGTTCGATGTCATGGCGACGCCACCGGAGGGGGACCACTGCAGGCTCAATTGGTTGTGACCCCCGCCGATCTCGACCGGCACGACGTGAGTCTCGCCGCGAAGGGAGATCATGCCGCGTTCGAGCGGATCTACCATCGGCACGTCGCGCGGGTCAGCAGCCTGGCGCGGTGGCTGCTCGATCCGGGAGATGCGGAAGATGCCGTGCAGGAAGTCTTCATCCGGGTCTGGCAGAAGCTCCACACCTTTGCGGGCCAGTCGGCATTTGGGACCTGGCTCCACCGTGTCGCGGTGAATCTCTTTCTGCGGCGCCGCCAGACCTCGAGCCAGGATCGCAAGCGAAATATCTCGGACGAGGCACTGATGCTGGCGGCGACTGGCGTGGTGGAGCGGCCCGACTTGAAGGTGGCATTGGAAGGGGCGGTTGAAAAATTGCCGGCTGGTGCACGCGAAGTGTTCGTCCTCCACGACATGGAGGGGTACAAGCATGAGGAAATCGCGCGGATGCTGGAAGTCGATCCGGGTACGTCGCGCTCTCAGCTCCATAGAGCCAGGTTGCTGCTCCGGCAGCACCTGGCCACTTGAAACGGAATCCGACCATGCCCGATCTGTTTTCCAATCAGCTCTCCGCCTATCTCGATGACGAGCTCCGTGGCTCGGCGCGTAACCGACTCGAGGCGCACCTCACGAGCTGCTCCGAATGCGCCGCGTTGCTCGCCGACCTGCGGGCTATCGTGGTGGCGGCGCCGCTCTATTCCGGTCGCGCGCCGGCTCGCGACCTCTGGTCGAAGATCGAAGGCCGCCTGGATGAGCCGGATGTCATTCCCATCGAAGCCAACCGGCAGTCTCCCCCGGCGCCGGCTCGTCGGTTCGGCTGGCGGGCGCTGATCGCGGCATCGGTGGTCATGGCCGGCGTGGGCGGAGGCGCGGTGTACCTGGCCCTTTCATCCGGCCATATGGCGCGCCTCCCCGGAACGCTGGCCGTCGCACCGGCCGCGACCGACTCTCGCAACGTGGCGTTCGCCGAGCGTAAGTACGATTCCGCGGTGCGCGACCTCGAGCAGCTTCTCGAAGCGGGACGCAGCCGGCTGGACTCCGCGACGGTGCGCTCGGTCGAAGAAAGCCTCGGAAAGATCGATGCCGCCATCGCCGAAGCCCGGGCCGCGATCCAACGAGACCCGGCCAACGGGTATCTCAATCGTCAGATCGCCGCGAACATGCGGCGCAAGCTCAATCTGCTGCGCGTCGCGACCAACGCGATCGCCGCGCGAACCTGATCAGGAGCCTCACATGTTGCTTCCACTGCTCGCCCTGCTCGCCGTCCAGGCTTCTCAGGGATTCGCAACCGACACCACGGTCAACGTCAGCCAGGGAACCCGCCTCAAGGTGGAAAACCAGGGTGGCGATATCACGGTCAAGACCTGGGAGAAGAATCAGGTGCGGGTGCAGGCGAGTCACTCGCGCCGGACTCACGTCGCCATCAACCTTGGCGGGGCGGTGCTCTCGCTCGAAGCGGAAGCCGACAATGGCCCGTCCGCCATGGTCGACTACGAGCTCACCGTCCCGGTCTGGATGGCGATGAGCCTCGAGGGGATGTATGCCACCGTGAACGTGAAGGGGACCCGCGCGCCGATCGAGGTCGAAACCATCGACGGCGACATCACGGTGGACGGCGGCGCCGAAACGGTGAAGCTCACCTCGATCCAGGGTCGCATTATGGTGACCGGCTCCAGGGGGCGGATCGAGCTCAACACGGTGAGCGACGACATCGAGGCCACCGAGCTGCAGGGCGATGTCGTGGCCGAGACGGTCAGCGGTGACATCACCATTGCCCGCACCGACGCGAAGTCAGTGGAAGTCCAGACGGTGAGCGGCGAGCTGGTCTATGACGGGAAGATCGTCGACGGGGGCCACTACTCGCTGCTGACCCACAGCGGGACGATCGCGGTCTCCGTGCCCGAGGGCAGCAATGCGACCATCTCGACCGCGATCGGCTCGGGCGAGGTCCGGGCCAGTTTTCCGCTCCCCACGTCGGAGCGCCCCAGCCGCCGCCGACAGACGTTTCGTCTCGGCACCGGCAGCGCCACCGTCGAGCTCGAATCGTTCAGCGGCACCATCTCGCTGCTCCGGCCCGCCGAGATGTCGGCCCGGATGGAGCGGCTCATGGAGCGGCGGAGCGAGCGCGAACGGATGAAGCAAAAGCACAAGCCCGGTCACGATCGCGACCGCGATGGTGATGACGACAACCACGGGGGGTACTAAGCCATGCGCGTATCGGCACTCGCTCTCGGCGTTCTGCTAGGGGCTCCCTCGCTGGCGGCACAGCAGTCCACCAGCCTGGACTTCCACCGCGACCTGGCGCAGGGCAAACGCTTCTACATGCAAAACATCATAGGCAACATCAAGATCGTCGGCACCTCCGGGCGCAGCGTCGAAGTGAGCGGCACGCGGGTCCGGCATCGCGACGGCGATCCGGATGAGGTCACCATGGAAGTCGTCGAGCTCAACGATGGCGTGGCGCTGTGTGTGCGTTATCCCCAGCATCACAGCCGGCATCGCGATAGCGACAACGACTCCAAGAATCCCTGCAGCTCGAGCGGAGACTGGAATGGCAACGGCGACCGGAACGACACCGAGCTGAATTTCACCGTGAAGGTGCCCGCCGGACTCTTGTTGCGCATCGGTACGGTCAGCGGAGACATTCACGCCGAAAGCCTGACCGGCGATCTCGATCTGCGGAGTGTTTCGGGCGACGTTCGACTGACCGGCGGCACCGGGCCGAGCATCACGCTCGAGACGGTGAGCGGAGATGTGGAGCTGCTCGATGGGAAGGCGCCCGAGGTGTACGGCCACACCGTGAGCGGAGAAGTGACCTTTCGGGGACCGATCCTGAAGGACGGGACCTACGAGTTCGCCACGACCAGCGGCGACATTGCCCTGACGATTCCGGACCGGCCCGATGCCAAGCTGTCGGCGGCAACCTTTTCGGGGCGATTCTCGTCGGACCTTCCCACCACCCAGAACGAGCAACGCAGAACCCGGCACAGGTACAACGCCACGTGGGGCAGCGGCTCCGCCAAGCTCGACCTCGAGTCGCTGTCGGGAAACATCAGCATCACGGTGGGCAGCCGCTGAGGAGTCTCGATGAGGTTGTTGCATCGGTCCGATCGACGCATTGCGCAGTGAATAGCAGGTGATACCCCCGGCGTCCTCGCGCCGGGGCTGAAACTTCGCTAGTATATCGGCGTACGATATAACGATCGACGACTGAACCCTGGGAGCCCATGTCCAATCCCGCCCTCGCCCGACTGCTGCCGCTGCCTCCCGTCTGGTTTCACCTGCTGCTGGCGCTCACCAACCAGGAGCGGCATGGCTACGCGCTGATGCAGGACGTCGCCGATGAGAGCGAGGGGAAGATCCGGCTTGGACCCGGTACCCTCTATGGCGCCCTCAAGCGCCTCCTGGCGCTCAAGCTGGTGGAGGAGAGTGGGCGCCGGCCGGATCCGGAGCTCGACGACGAGCGGCGCCGGTATTACCGGCTCACCGCGCTGGGACGGCGTGCGGTGGCCGCCGAAGCAGCGCGGCATGCGAGCCTGGTTCAGCTGGCCCAATCGAAGCGGGTCATCCCGCGGCCCCGGCCCGCGTGATGACGGCCCGGAGCGCGCCGGTCTGGCTGGCGCGACTGCTGCTCGCGCTCTATCCCGCGGATTTTCGACAGCATTTCGGGGACGAAGTGCTGCAGGTCTTCAGCGATGCCTGGCGCGGGGCAGGGCTGGCGCCGAGCCCGGTCTCCGCCAGAACACGAACCCTGATGGACCTGGCGGGCGGGGCGGTGTCTCAGCATCTCGAAGCACGCCAGGAATCGCGACAACTCTCCGGACTTTCCACCACTCACCCCAGGCTGACCATGCGGGATCTCCTCGCCGAATTTCGTCACGCGATTCGTTCTCTGGCGCGCACGCCGGGCTTTACCGCCGCAGTGGTCGTAACGCTCGGGCTCGGCATTGGCGCCAATACCGCGATTTTCAGTGTGGTGGACGGGGTGCTGCTGCGACCGGCGCCGTTTTCCGAAATAGGCCGGCTCGGTATGGTGTGGGGGACCGATCGTAACAGCGGTACCATGCGAGAGCCTTCGTCGATTCCCGATTATTTCGATTTCAAGGAACGCAGCAAACGGTTCGAGCGACTCGCGGCCTTCTCTCCCATCACCGCCACCGTGTCGCTTCCCGGGGGCGATGCGACGCGGGTGCCCGCCCTGTGGATCACCCATGAATTCCTTCCGATGGTCGGAATTCAACCACTGATCGGGACGACATTCACTGCCGATCAGGATGTATTTGGCGGACCCCATATCGCCCTGATCAGCGAAGCGATGTGGACCGAGCGATTTGCCCGTAGTCCCTCGGCGATCGGCTCGACCGTCCGGATCGGCGACGACCCATTCACCATCGTGGGAGTGCTCCCGGCCTCCGCCGATTTTGGAACGCTCCAGATTCTGGGCGTTGCGAACTATCGGAGAGGCTTTGCCGATCAGAACAGCCGGGCGCGGGTGGACCTTTGGCTGCCATTCCAGTCCGATCCCTCACATGAGTCTCGCGATGGCCATCCGATCTTTGTGGCTGGCCGGCTGGCCAGGGGCGTGACTTTCGGACTGGCCCAGCAGGAAATGACTTCCATCACCGCCGATCTGGAGCACACCTATCCCCAGTCGAACCATCAACGGGGGGCCCACGTTGAGGCGCTGTCGGATGTCGTCTTCGGCGGTGTAAGGCCCGCCCTCATCGTCCTGATCGGCGCTGTGGCCCTGGTACTGTTGGTGGCCTGCGCCAACGTGGCCAACCTGCTGCTGGCCCGCGGCGCAGCGCGCGTCAGGGAGGTCACCGTTCGCGCGGCGCTCGGCGCGAGTGTCTCCCGTCTCACCCGGCAATTTCTGGTTGAAAGTGCGGTCCTTACCGCGGCTGGCGTCATCGTAGGGCTGATCCTCGCGTGGGTCGGCCTGCAGGCGTTGCTGGCCCTGGCGCCAGGAAGCATTCCTCGCGTGGGTGCGGTGGGTATCGATGGTCGGGTACTCGGCGTAACGCTGGCCTTGGCCGTCTTCATCAGCGTCGCGTTCGGAATGGTGCCGGCGTTCCAGGCTCGGCGGCGCGGGCCCAATCTTGCCCTGCAGTCCGATTCCGGGCGGGGTGCCTCGTCGGGGCGGAAACAGCGTCGGTTCCGAACCGGTCTGGTGGTGGCGGAGCTTGCTTTGGCAGTAGTCCTGCTGATCGGTGCCGGACTACTGATCAAGAGTTTGTGGCGCCTCTACCGGGTGGATCCTGGCTTCAGCGCGCAGGGAATCCTCAAGGCAGAGTTCCAGCTGCCGAGCAGCCGCTACCCGCAACCGAGATCAACCTGGCCCAAGTGGCCTGAGATGCGGCTGTTCGCCGCAGAGGTTCGGCGGCGGGTGCAAGCGCTCCCCGGGGTTACCGGCGTCACGATTGCGGGAGCGCATCCGCTGGAGGCGGGTTATACGAGCTCGATTATCGTGGTAGGCCATGAGGGAGAAGCGTCGAGCTTGCCGGAGCCATCGATCCGGACCATCGACGCGGGATATCTGGCCACGATGCAGGTGCCGCTCATCGCCGGCCGAGCCATGTCCGATGCCGACGACCCGGAATCTCCTCCCGTGATCATGGTGAACCGGGAGGCCAAGCGCGTTTTCTTCGGAGACCACGACCCGGTCGGACAACGAATTCGGATGTGGGGGAGTGAGCGCTTGGTGGTGGGCGTTTTGGCCGATGAGCGAATTCATGGCCTCGCCGCGTCGGTTCCCCCCGCGGTGTACCTG
>JBEPVJ010000080.1:0-7584 GCA_041691095.1 Gemmatimonadales bacterium | reverse complement strand
GTCCCAGCACCGAGCTGACTCCGCCGACGAAGCGCCGCCGAGATACTCCCTGCTTCTCCGTCATGTCCCGCTCCTTGATGGGTCGCTTACGGCTTGCTGTATCGTTTCAGGGCGCGCGGACCCACTTCCGCGCCGTAGATGTTGCCCCTGGCGTCGACCGCGACGCCTTCCGCCGCGCTGGTATCATCGGCCTTCTCCACCGGATCGGGGATGAACGCCGTGATGGTGCCGTCCTTCGCGCTGCCGATCCGGATCCCGCGCTTCCATGCTCCGTGCGCGAGATTCACCGAGCCCGACTCCGAGTCCGCGACGTAGATCACATCATTCCGGTCGATGTAAATCCCGCTGGGCCGGCTGAACTGACTCCAGGTGGCGAGCCAGGTGCCGTCCTGGTCGTAAATCAGGATGCGATTGTTGCCGCGGTCGCCCACGAACAGCCGGCCCCGGGAATCCATCGCGAGGGCATGCGGCTGGTCGAGCTGTCCGTCCCCGCTGCCCCAGCTGCCCCACGCTTTCAGGAACCGTCCGGCCTTGTCGAATTTCAGGATCCGCGCGTTACTCCCCGGCGCAGAGGAGTGGCCCTCGGCGACGAAGATGCTGCCGTCAGGCGCGACCAGGACATCGTTGGGTTGATTGAAATAACCCGGTGCGCGCGCTCCCCCCTGGGTACCCAGCGTGAGCAGGAGCTTTCCGTTGGGGCTGAATTTGTAGACCTGATGTCCCTTGCCCGCGGTGCTCCGCTGAGCCGCGGTGCCGGTGCAGGCGCAATCGGCCACCCAGACGTTGCCCTCGCGGTCCAGGAAGATTCCGTGCGGCGACAGCATCATGCCGGACCCGAAGCTCTTCACCAGCCTGCCGGTCGCATCGAACTCGAGGACCGGATCGAGCGTCGACCCGGCACAGCTGTTGGCGCCGCAGCGCTCGGCCACCCAGACGCTGGTCCCGTCCCGGTCCACTTCCACGGCGCTGGTGGAGCCCCATTTCCGCCCTTCGGGCATCCGGGCCCAGCCCTCGATGGTCCGATAGGGGTTGGGAGGATCGTTAATCGGCTTCGAGCCGGACTGGGCCTGGACCGCGGAGGCGCCGACCGCCAGCGCAGCCAGTCCGGACCGAAGCGAGGATTTCATGCTGGTCAGCTGCCCTGGCTGGAGGGCGGGACCATACCCTTGAGGCGGAAGTAGGTCACCATGTTGCCGTAGTGCTCGTTGTCGTGGGCGACGTCCAGCATCAGCCAGCCGAGCCGGGTCATCTTCATCCCGAGGAACTCCGCCATTCCGGTGAACGAAACGTCCTGCATCTTGAAGACCGGATCGCAGTAGGCGAAGGCATCCTTTACCGCCTGAACCAGCGCCGCCCTGTCGGTGGTCTTCTCGTAATCCTGGGTCGCTGGACTGCTGGCCCCCATGGCGGTGGAGCACATCCCGTAGTTGGCGTTCGCCATGTGTCCCACCAGCTGTCCGAAGCTGCGCACCTCCGGAGTCGGCTTGAAGGAATAGCTGGAATCCGGCATCTGCTCCGCGGCCTTGATGATGTTGGACTTGATGCGTTGGTATAGCGGATTGAGTGCGGCCACCGCCTGGGCGGACGCAACAGTCGGCAGGGCGACCAGGAATACCAGTGCTCCGACATGAACTTTCATGATCCTGGCTCCGTACTGGGGGAAGGTGGCGGGTCAGGCCCGCCGGGTGAGGTCAAGCTCGAAGAATACCGTGTCGACCGCCTCGTCGGCACGGTATCGGGGAATCTGAACGAAGACAAGCTCACGATAGAGATTCTGCGCCGCCGTCATCTCGGGAAGGGTACCGAGACGCAGGCAGGTGTAGCCCATGCGGCGGGCATCGACGATGAGCTGTTCCATCAGGGACCGGGCCACCCCATGCCGGCGCGCGGTGGTCAGCACGAACATTCGCTTGACCTCGCCGATGGTGCCATCGATCGATCGCAGGGCCACGCAGCCGGCCGGCATCGCGTCGAGCGAGGCGAGATAGAGTCGCCCCCGTGGCGGGACGTACGGGCCGGGGAGATTCTCGGCATCGGCCCGCACGTGGTCGGAGCCCGGGTGCTCGCGAAGGGAAGTCGCGTGGGCCAGCACGAGGAACCGTACCGCCTCGATTTCGTCGGGAGTTTCCGCGGTTCGGATTTCTATCATAAGGCTGGGGTCCGGGCCGGGAAGTACCGCAGGATCGCCCGACAATTCTACCGCTTCCAAGGGCGGGTCGCCTGACCGGAAAGACCCCCCAGGGAAACGGTCTCCAAACCGGTATGTACGATCAGGCTAAACTGGCCCGTTTGGACCAGTCCGGTTACCGTAGGGATCTGCAGGGACGACCCAGCCGCCACGGCCCGGGCATCCCGGTTCCTCCGGAGGGGCCATGCCACGACGCACCAGCAGCGGCCGCATCGTTCACCTGAATATCGACTCCGCCTCGGCGGTACCGATCTACCAGCAGGTGTATACCGGCATCCGGCAGCGGATCCTGGAGGGTCGTCTTCCGGCTGGAGGGGGTCTTCCTTCGACCCGGGCGCTCGCGCGGGACCTCTGCGTGTCCCGCAGCACCGTCATCCAGGCGTACGAGCAGCTTCGGCTCGAAGGGTATGCGCAGGGACGGATCGGCGCCGCGACCAAGGTGGCGGTGACGCTGCCCGACCGGTCGTTGCGGGCCCCGGCGGGGGGATTCACTCCCCGCCACCCGACGGCGCACTGCGGACGCATTTCGGTGCGGGCGCGTGAGGTGATGACCCTGACTCGCCGCTCGGTCGACCTGCTCGATGAGGCGCCCAGGGCGTTTCGGGCCGGGGTTCCCGCGGTGGACATCTTTCCGGTCGACACCTGGGGCCGGCTGATGGCGCGGCGCTGGCGTCTGGTCCAGGCGCGCGCACTCTCCTACGGGCGTCCCTTCGGTTTTCTTCCCCTGCGTCAGGCGCTCACCGAATATCTCGGCAGTGCGCGCGGGGTTCGCTGCGATGCGGAACAGGTGGTCATCGTCAACGGCTCGCAGCAGGGCCTCGACCTGACCGCGCGCGTGTTACTGGATCCGGGCGATCGGGTCTGGCTGGAGGAGCCGGGGTACAACGGCGCCCGGGGTGCCTTTGCGGCGGCCGGCGCGGCCAGCGTGGCGGTGCCGGTGGACGACGAGGGCCTGGTGGTGAGCGAGGGCCGCCGGATGGCGCCCGACGCGCGGGCCGCGTTCGTCACTCCCTCGCGCCAGCTCCCGCTCGGCATGGCGCTGTCGCTGCCGCGGCGGCTGGAGCTGCTGGAGTGGGCCAACGCGGCCGGGTCCTGGATCGTCGAGGACGACTACGACAGCGAGTTCCGCTATGTCGGCCGGCCGCTCGCCGCGCTGCACGGGCTGGACAGCCACGGCTGCGTGATCTACGCCGGTACCTTCAGCAAGGTGACCTTTCCCTCGGTCCGGCTCGGCTACCTGGTGGTGCCACCTGCGCTGGTGGACGCCTTTGCGGCGGTGCGGAGCTTCGCCGATTACACCCCCCCATGGCTGACTCAGGCGGTGATGGCGGATTTCATGACCGAGGGCCACTTCGAGCGTCACATCCGCCGGATGCGGGCGTTGTACAAGGAGCGGCAGGAGACCCTGGTGTCCTGCGGGCAGCGCGAGCTGGCCGGTGCGCTCGACCTTCAGCCTTCCGACGCGGGGATGACCCTCATAGGATGGCTGCCGCCCGGCACCAACGACGTCGGCGCGGCCGCGGCGGCGAGGGAGCACAAGGTCGACGTGCTTCCGCTCTCGTCGTTCGCGACGCGTCCCACTCGTTCCGGGCTGCTGCTTGGCTATGCCGGGGTGCGGGAGCGCGAGATCAAGGATGGTGCCACCCGCTTGGCCCAGGCGCTCGATGCCTTCCGACACCGGCGCTCCGCGTGAGCGGTGTTTTCTCATTTCCGATGGAGATTTCGTGACGATCGCGCTCTTCGCCCTGCTCCTTGCTGCAGGTCCCGGTGGTCCCGGCGGCAATCACTACGATGGGCGAGCCCGGCAGCTCGAGGTGGCGATCCCCCGCATCGAGGCGGAGATCGTGGTGGACGGCGCGCTGACCGAGCCGGTCTGGCAGCAGGCGGCCAAGCTCACGGGCTTTTCGCGCTACGCGCCCACCGACGACGTGCCGGCCGATGATTCGACCGAGGTCTACGTCTGGTACTCCCCGACCGCGATTTACTTCGGCGTCCGCGCCTTCGCCGAGCCGGGAACGGTGCACGCGACGCTGGCCGACCGCGACAAGATGTATTCCGACGACTACGTCGGGATCTTCCTGGCCACGTTCAACGACGGGCGCCAGGCCGCGGTCTTCGCCTCGAACCCGCTGGGCGTCCAGGGCGACGGGATGATGGTGGAGAGCGGCGCCAGCAGCGGCGGATTCGGCGGACTCTCGGTGGGGCGGGAGCCTCCCGACATCAATCCCGATTTTGTCTTCCAGTCGAAGGGTCGGGTGACCGACACCGGCTATGAAGTCGAGATTCGAATCCCGTTCAAGTCACTCCGCTACGCCTCGTCCGATCCCCAGACCTGGGGGTTCAATGTGCTGCGCAAGGTGCAGAGCCGGGGCTACGAATACAGCTGGGCTCCGGCGCGGCGGGCGGCCACCTCCTACCTGGCGCAGGTCGGGCACCTGACCGGCATGACCGACATGCGACGCGGGATCGTGCTCGATGTGACGCCGGTGGTCACCGGGAGAGTGGCCGGCAGGCCGACACCGACGGGATACAACTACGACGCGCACGACCTGAAGCATCCCCGGTTCGGGGCGAATGTGCGCTGGGGCATCACCACGAACCTCACGCTCAACGGCACGGTTCGTCCCGATTTTGCGGAGGTGGAATCCGACGCCGGCCAGCTGGTGGCCGACCCGCGCCAGGCACTGCTGTTTCCGGAAAAGCGGCCGTTCTTCCTGGAGGCCAATGAGCTGTTCTCGGTCCCTGGCAACCTCATTTACACCCGACGCATTCTGAGCCCTCTCGCCGCGGTGAAACTCACCGGGAAGGTGGCGGGGCTCAACATGGGATACCTCGGCGCGGTGGACGACACGGTGGGATCGTTCAATCTGCAGAGTCACCCGATCTACAACATTCTGCGTGTGCAGCGCGACATGGGTAAGTCTTCCCGGGCCGGACTGACCTATACCGACAAGGAGGATGGGGACGCCTATAACCGTCTCCTGGGGAGCGATGCACGGCTGGTACTGGGGCCGCGCTACAGCCTCCAGCTGCAGGGGGCGATGAGCCGCACTTTCCGTCCGGGGTTCAGTGTGCTCACCGGGCCCAAGTGGGGCGCTACGCTGCTCCGCAGCGGGCGGACGTTCGGGACCCGCTACAGCATCGTTGGGTTCGATCCCGATTTTCGCGCGTCCAGCGGATTGGTGACCCGGCCTGACATCGTCGATGCGATCGCCATTCACAGCTACAACGTCTTCGGCGGAGAGAAGAGCAAGCTGGAGCGGGCGTCGTTCGATGTGGTGCTCGACGGGACCTGGGAATACCGGGACTTCTTCGGCGGCCGTGGCGCGCTGGAGAAGAAGCTGCACTTCAACAGCAACTTCCAGTTCCGGGGCGGCTGGCACGCCGGCGGCTCGGTGCTGGTGGAGCGCTTTGGCTACGATCCGTCCCTCTATGCGGGTTACCAGATCGAGCGGCACACCGGAGCGACCGTCGATACGATCCCGTTCACCGGGACCAGAGTCATCCCGAACCTCGACTACGTGCTGACCTTCGACACGCCCCAGTTCCAGCACTTTTCGCTGGGCGTGCTCTGGGTCTGGGGCCGGGACGAGAATTTCTACGAATGGTCGAGCGCCAACATCGGGCTCATGAATCTGAATGTGCAGTGGCGTCCGACCGACCGGCTGCGGGTCGACGGCAGCTACATCTGGCAGTACTACTATCGTCGCACCGATGGATCGAAGGTGGGTGAAGGGAGGATCCCGCGGCTCAAGGTGGAGTACCAGCTCAGCCGCGCGATTTTCCTGCGGGTCGTGGGGCAGTATACCGCGCTGTTCCAGGACAGTCTGCGGGACGACTCGCGGACCAATGATCCTTTGCTGGTGCCCGGACCGGAGGGCACCCTGGTGCGCGCGGCGCGCTCGTCGGACAACTCCTTCGACGTCGAATGGCTCTTCTCGTATCTACCGACGCCGGGCACGGTGATCTACCTCGGGTACGGAAGCACCCTTCAGGAGCCGAGGGCCTTCGGATTCCGGCAGCTGAGCCGGACTCGGGACTCCTACTTCGTAAAGCTGAGTTACCTGTTCCGGCAGTAGGGATCGGCCCGACCTGGGCAGGCCCAGAGCATCGGCGGCTACGAGGCGATCTCTCCGATGGACCGGGAGGTCACCGGCTCCGGCCTCTCGGGCCACGCCGAAGATCGTCGAACGCCGTCTTCTTCTTCCAGAGCTTGGTAGCGGGTGAAGACGGCCACGGTGAGGGCGCTGAGGCGGACATTGTCCTTGATCGCGTAGGTCAGGGCGAGGGTGGTGGACTTGATGCTCGCGGGCGGCATGTCGCCCAGGTGGCGCATGACGATGCCGGCCGACGAGTGCTCGGACGAGTCCGCCAGGGCGACGGTCACGTTGTGTGCGCTGGCCATGCCGGAGTTCAGGATATGCACTCGGACGGCTGTGCGCTCGCCGGGCCCGACGACGGGCTCTTCGACGCGCACGATCGCGATGTCCACACCTTCCAGCGATTCAGACGACACAACCACTCACGGCCGGAGACCCCTGAATGTCCCCCGCGCAGGCTGCGGGTGGCAACCTATCAGGCCTTCTAAGTGGATGCCCCCTCGCGGGGCTAGCAGATCTGTTAGGTACCGACCTAGTAGATCTTATAGGTCTCATCCGGCGGACCCTTGCCCTTCCTGCGCCGTCCCCGCATCGTTTCGCGACTGATTGATTTCCGGCAGCCATCCTACACCCGCGAGAGTTCTATGGCACTCCCCAGTCCGAAGGGTCATCGCATTCCCCTCAGTGAAGCCGCGGAGCAGACCAAGCGCTATCGGAGCAGCATGATCCTCGGCGGAATGTTCCTTCGGCCCGAGCTGGACGAGTTGTTAGCGCAGCCGGGATGCAGTGCGCTGCGGTTTTACTACGGGCGGGACAAGGATGGGCAGGACACCTTGATCCTGGCTGGAGTGGACAAGGATGGGAACGACATGGTGAATGGAATGTTGATGGACATTCACTTCCCGTGCCCCCCGATCTGCGCCGAAATGAACCCTCTCAACTCGTAACATCTTGGCGTTCCCTCCGATCCTGTACGTCGGGGCAGCCTCTCAGGCGTTGCCGCCGCTCGCTGCGCTCCGGCACGGGCGATCGCTGCCGAACGCCCGGCGCTGGATCGTGGTATGGGCGCTGGTGGTTATCGGGGAAGACGCGCTCGATCTGTTTTTTTCCGTGCAGGGAAAATCAAACCTGCGGCTTGGCGACCTTATTGGGCCGATCGAATTCGCGGCCGTCTTGCTGGGGCTGGCATGGTGGCATCCTCGCGGTCCGGGGCGAAACGCGATCCGAATCACGATTCCCATTTTTGTAGCCGCCTGGATATTGCTCGTCTTGTTCGTCGAGTCAGGAGAATCGTTC
>JBEPVJ010000079.1:0-7585 GCA_041691095.1 Gemmatimonadales bacterium | reverse complement strand
GCCGGACGCGGTCGCCGACGCCTGCTGCGCCACGTGGGCCAGCTCATGGGCGAGCATGGAACGCTGCTGGCCGGGGTCGAGATCGGTGAGCGCCGCTTCGGGCACCGCGATCTCCTTTGAGCCGAGGGCGACGGGGCTCGGCAGGGCGACCGACGCGCTGAGGCGGATCGAGCGGGTTATGCCGGCGGCGTGACACAGCTCACCCAGCATCAGGGTCACCGGATCTCCGGTGACGGCGCGACGGGCCGAGATCTTGTGGGCGAAGTGGACGCGGCGAACCAGGTAGAGCCCCAGCAGGAACGCGGCTCCTATCCCCCATGACAGCACCAGCATCGTTTCTCTTGAAACTGCAAAGACCGACGCGGATGACGCGGAACGGGCAACGGATGCCGGGGGTGACGCGGGGCGCTTTGCGGCATCGGCGTACTCCGCGACGGGTTTTGCTGCTGAGTTTTTGTGGTCGCTCAAGCCGGATGTCGGTGCGCCCGCCGCCGTCACCCCAGCCGGCACCGTCATCCGGCCTGCAAGAGGACTCACCTTAAGGAGGCTTTGCCCTGTGGCGGTGACGAAGCCGCCGAAGAGGGCCGTCTTCCAGAGCATCTCCCGGATCCGATGGCTCCGGAACCGCGGCGCCATGAGCCAGGCGCTGGTGAGCAGGAGCGTGCTGTGCACCAGGTAGGTCAGCAGCAGGCTGGAGAGATCAGCGCTTGTCATGGGACTTCCTTCCGCTCGCTTCGTGGTCGGCGATCAGTGCTTTGACGCGGGCGAGGTCGCCCTCGGACATCTCACGGGTCGAGAGGAGCTGGCTTACGAGGGCGGCGACGTCTCCATCGAACACCCGGTCAGTCAGCTCGGCGAGCATGGTGCGCCGCACATCGGGCTCACTCACTAAAGCCTCGTAGACGTACTGTCGCTGCTGCGTGTCGTGTCGAACGATGCCACGCTTTTCCAGCCGGGTCAGAATGGTCGCGATGGTCTGCTGCGCCAGTCCACGGCTGGTCCGAAGCGCCTCGGTGATGTCCACCACCGTGGCGGACCCCCGGTCCCAGAGAACCCGGAGGATGGAAAGCTGCAGGTCGGTCAGCGGCTGTGGCTCACCCATTTGGATGGGTCCTCTCCCCGAAAGGTTGCAGCCGGCGTCCGCTAGGCCGGATGCGTATTACAGCCGTAATACTACACATGTAGTTCAATCTGTCAAGGACGCGGGAGGTGCCGCATCAATTACGAGGGTCAGAGCGCTTGCGGGGATGGAGCGCCGTGCGACGAAAAATGGGACTCGACGATTGCCTAAACGGATCGGCTAACGGTACTCCAAGTCGGTAGACTCCGGGACACCGTCCCGGCGTCCTCTCTCGGGAAACCCAAACGCCTGCTGCAGGGTGCGGATGCGAATAGCCAGCGCCTTCTCGTAGTCCTTGCCGGCGTGCTGGCTTTTTCCGTAGCGCCGCTCGTAGCGGGCGACCAGATCGGGAAATTCCTTGCGAAGAATGGGAAGGAAACCGGCGCGCGCGGCGGGCCCGAGGCGGAGCGCCCCCCCGGACACCCAGCATGCACCGGCCTCCCTGGCCTTTTCCATCAGCGCCGCCAATCCCTTCCAATCGTCGGTGATGCCGGGAATGATCGGCGCGATCAACGCGCCGGCCTGGATGCCGGCCTGTCTGAGCCGCGCGAGGGCGCGGAGCCGTGCATGCGGCGCGGGAGACCGCGCTTCCAGCTTGCGGAGCAGCTCCGCATCCGCGGAGGCGATGGAGATGTAGACCGAGAGCCGGTGCCGCTCCGAGAGCGCCTGAAGCAGGTCTACGTCTCGCACGATGAGCGGCGACTTGGTGATGATGCCGAGCTGCAGCTCTTTATGAAGCAACAGCGCCTCGAGCAGACGCCGGGTGAGTCGGAATTGTTTTTCTGCCGGCTGATAGGGATCGGTGGCGGTACCGATGACCAACTCGGTACTTCCTAGGCGGGCAGGATCCAGGGTGCGGAGCAGCACTTCCGGTGCGGCGTGCTTGACCAGGATCTGTTTTTCAAACGATTGATGCGGAGAATCGGCGCCGAGTTGGATACCGGCGCGGTCCATGGTCCACTCATGGGTGCGGCGAGCGTAGCAGTAGGAGCAGCCGAACTCACACCCCACGTAGGGATTGATGGACCAGAATGGCATGTGCGTGGCGCTGGGCGGATTCAGCACGCGACGCACCGACAGCTCGAGGAAGCGCGCCCCCCGCTCCCGGATATCCAAAAGCGGAAGCGGCGCCGGACCCACCTCCGGCAGTAATGGAAGTTGGCCGCCGGCTACCCGCATTTGCCCCAACCACATTGAATGCATGATAGGCAGCCCGAGGTACGTGCCAGTGGCCCGGAACATTCTGGGCAGACCCGGATATGGCTATCAATAAGTGGATTCTTGACTTGCGCTGGACGATCGGGCAGGAATGCAGGCGGCATCGGCGGCACCATGTTCGGTATCTGTGCGACACAATACCGAAGAAATACCGAAATATCAAGCCCTCATTATTTTCCCATCGAATCGAGAACCGTTGTAGAGATAGAGTACGAGGAACACGACGCTGAGGCTGCTGACGGCGAGGCGCACTTTGATTGGATAGGATCCTGACGACACGAATCCCTCGATAGTACCCGCCACGGCCAGTAGAACAATCACCGCGCCGATCAGTCGTATCGCCTGACGGCCGGCCAGTACGATGGCATCGCGGCGAGGCAGCTCACCCGGTGCAATCAGTGCCCGGCCGAGCATGAATCCCGCGGCACCGGCAACCCAAAAGGAGAAGAGCTCGAGAATTCCATGGCCGACTACGAAGGTCCAGAGGTAGCCGAGCAGTCCGACATTGGCGAAGTGACCGGAGGCGGCCCCGATCGATAGGCCATTGTAGGCGAGCACCAGCAGGGCGCCGACCCCGAACACGATTCCGCCGGCAAAGGATGTGAAAGCCACTCGGATGTTGTTGGCGATGATCGACGAGGCGACGATCGGGCGGCTGCGGGCGTCGGTCTCGACAAAACCTTTGCCTTCGGCGGAACGGGCAACCCCTGCTTCGGCGCGTTCGAGCATCACATCGGGGAGGAGCTGGGGCGCCAGGTCGGGGCGGGCGCGGAGCAGGGCATATCCGCCGATGGCGGGCAGAATGAAGGTGACGAACGCCAGCAGCACGTAGCGGCGCGATTGCACGATGGCCGCGGGACATTCTCGGGCGATGAAGTGCCACATGCGGGCCCAGGTGTGGCGATCCTGACGGTAGAGGGCGCCGTGCCCGGCGGCCACCAGCCGCTCGAGGCTGGCCCGCACCGTCGCATCGGCGCCGTAGGTGCGCACCCGGGCCAGATCGGCGGCGACTTCGCGGTAGCGCCGCGCGAAATCCGGGAGCTCCGCGGCGCTCAGGGTATCCAGCCCGCGCTTCGAGACCCGTTCGGCCATGCTCTGAAATTCCGCCCAGCGGCCACCCTTCCGCGCCACCAATCTCTCCACGACGCCGCCGCTCCGTTGTCCGGGGCCGCCGCTCCGCGCGCCGAATTTTCCCCGGCGGCGGGCCAGCTCGTCGTGATAGAGGCGATCGAGGAACTGAATGTCTCCCGCAGGGCGCTCGGGAAAGCGCTCCGCGATGCGGGTTACCATGCCGCGGGCCAGCCGGTCCCGCACCTCGCCGGGAAGGGCCGCCGCGCGACCCACGAATTCCCGCAGGAGGCGGAATTCCTCGTCGGAGAGCTCGGGGGCTCCCTGGGCATCCTCCGCGCCCGCTCCGGTGGGGGGGACGGCCATCGGCCCGGCGCGGCCCTGGACCGGGTGGTCGCGCACCACGACGGTGCCGGCCACCATGTCGCCCAGGCGTTTGGCGCGGGGATGAATGGCAATGAGAAATACCCCCAGCAGAGCGAAGAGATCGAGGGGGAGGAGCAGGTTGCGGGCGGCGGCGTCGGAGAATGAGACCGGGTGGCCAGTCTCGCGGATGACCCGAATGCCGAGCGCGCGCTTGCCGGGGGTTTGCCCGTTGCGGAGGCCTTCGAAGCAGGTGAAGTAGCCCCAGACGATGCCGAAGAGGAGCAGGAAGAGCGCGGCGGCGATCCAGGTGGATCCGGACCCGGAGGTCCGCTTCCAGAGGCCGAGCCCCAGGGACATCACGAGGGAGATGAGGAAAACGATGCTCCAGTCGGCGACGGCGGCCAGGGTACGGCTTCCCACGCCCGCGATCTCGTAATCGAGGACGACATTCTCGGGGGTTTCCACCTCGAGATGCTGCCGGTAGTCCACCTGCTGTCGCACTGGCATCTGACGCCGAAGCTGGGGGATGGCGGAATGGGGCTGGCACGGTAATCATAGGGGCGCCCCCGTCCATCCCCCAAGGTACCCTCACGGAGATACTCGATGTCCGCTCCGGTGCTCCGGCCGCTTTCGCTCGGTGAGGTTCTGGATGTCTCCTTCGGCCTGTATCGCTCGCGGTTTGCTCCGCTGATCGTGATTTCGGTGGCCTGTCAGCTGGTGCCCGCAATGCTGCGGTTGTATTCCGGCGGCTCCGCGCCGATGATGACGAACCTTCCACTGCTGCTGGTCTACTACGCGCTCGCGGTGATGTTCTCGGCGGTGGGGGTCGCGGCGTCCACGTTCATCGTCTCCGACGCATATCTCGGTCGGGAAACGTCGGCGTCGTCGGCGCTGGGACGGGCGATGTCGATGGCCGGCCGGATCATCCTGGTGTCGATGGTGAGCTCGCTGCTGGTGTTCATCGGATTTCTGCTGCTGATCATTCCGGGATTCATTCTGCTTTCCGGACTGATCCTGAGCACGGTGGTGACGGTGCTCGAGTCGCCGGCAAACTCGACCGCGGCGATGGGCCGCTCGTGGGACCTGACCAAGGGCTTCCGGATGAAGGTGCTGGGGACGATGCTCTGCGTCGCGGTGATGCTCGGCGTGCCGACGATCACCGTGGCGGTCATCTGGGGCGTCCTGGGCGCCAGGACGGTGGGTACCGGACTCATCGGGATGGAAGTAGCGACCACGCTCATCTCGATCCTGATCTATCCCTTCTTCTACATCGTGCTCACCGTCCTCTATTACGACCTCCGGGTTCGCAAAGAGGGCTTCGATCTTGAACTGCTCGCGTCGCAGATGGCCACCGGGTGACCCCATCGGCCGATTCCCTGCGGGCGGTACTGGACACCGTCTTCGCGCACAGGGACTACCGGTGGCAGGAGCGTCGGGATCCGGTATCGGCCTTCTCGCGCTGGATGCAGGGATTTCAGCGGTGGCTCACCGAGCTGCATGAAGCGCATCCGCTGGTGTTCCGCTGGCTCCTGATCGGGCTGCTGGTCATGGTGCTGGCGATCGTGGCGCACGCCTTATGGGTTTTTTTCCGGACGGTGCGTTCCGGGGCGCGCGAAGGCGAGGCGCCGGTCCAGGGAGGCGGCAAGCGGCGCGACGGTGAGTGGTATCGCCGCGAGGCCGACCGGCTGGCGGGGCAGGGCCGCTACGCCGAGGCCATCCAGGCGGACTTCCTTGCGCTGGTGCTGGCGCTCGACGGAGTCCACCTCCTCAAGTTCCATCCCAGCAAGACGCCGGCGGAATACAGCATGGAGGCGAAGCTGGCGGGGGAGCGACGCGAGGAATTCCGGGAACTGGTGCGGCGGCTCTACGGATACGCCTTTGCGCGGCGCCCCTGCGGTCCAATCGAATTCGAAGACTGGCGCGCCAGGGCGGCGCTGGAGCGCTATGCGCCCGCGGGATGAAGCGCTGGTGGCGGTGCTCACCCTCGCGGTTCTCGGTATGGTGGTCGGGTCGCTGGGACAGACCCGGCACGAGCCGACTTCGCGGGACGAGCGGCCCTCCACCTTCATCGCGGGGCCGGGCGGGTCGCGGGCGCTGCTCGACGCGATGAAGCGAATGGGCATCTCGGTGCGGCGGTTCCGGCTCCGCCCCCAGGAGCTCGTCGGGCTGGACGACTCGAAGCGGCAGGCGCTCTTCGTGCTGGATCCCACCGTGGGTCTTTCCGCGCCCGAAGTCGGCTCGATCCTCGATTTCCGGGACCAGGCCGATCTGA
The DNA here is from genome assembly GCA_041691095.1 of Gemmatimonadales bacterium. Lineage (GTDB taxonomy): Bacteria > Gemmatimonadota > Gemmatimonadetes > Gemmatimonadales > GWC2-71-9 > JABFSM01. The sequence goes on along the minus strand of JBEPVJ010000079.1, from coordinate 1,541 downwards.
TCATCGCCGGCGCGGCCGCCGAGCCGCTGATGAAGTGCTTCGGATACAAGACCAAGCGCCGGTTCCTCGATTCTCTGCAGGCAATCCGGCCCGGTGCCAACTTCCGCGACGCGTCTCCCTGGGTTCATGCGGTGCTGATATCTACCGGGCAGACCAAGGTGGTGGATTCGACCCGATCGTACGACGTGTCGTACGGGTCGTGCACCGTTCCCGCGATGGCGAAGGTGGACACCCTGCTGGTATCGGGGGGCGGGCAGCTCGTGGCGGTCCGAGTCACCCCGTCCGACTCCGGTCATGCGGTGATCCTCGCTTCCGACGTGGAGCTGTTCCGGAATCGGGCGCTTCGATACACCGACGCGGGGCCGTTCGCGCTTGGGCTGGTCGCGGGTCGCTACGACGAGGTGGTGTTCGAGGAATACCATCACGGCTTCGGCGCTTCGGGCTCGCTGGGCGGCGCGGTGCTGGAATGGAGCTGGGGCTCTCCGTGGGGCTGGCTGGTATGGCAGGCGGCGATCGTCGGGCTGATGGCGCTGCTGTTCGGCGCGGTGCGGTTCGGCGTAGCGCGCCCCGCGATTCCGCGGGTCAGGCGCTCGCCGCTGGAGCATGTGCGGGCGCTGGCCACCGCGCTCTCGGCGGCCAGGGGGCATGACGTGGCGATTGCCGCGATGGTGCGGGGCTTGAGGCGCCGGCTGCTGCCGCCGGCGCTGCGCGCGCGGGGAGACTGGCGCCTGTGGCTGGCCCAGCTCAAGCGGTCCACTCGCTCGGAGCGGGGGCAGGCAGCCCTCGCCACACTCGAAACGCTTACCAGGCCCGGGCAGGAATCGATCGCGGTGCTCCGGGCCGCGAACGCCGTGGAGGATCTGTGGGAGGATCAGAGACGCTGAGTCCCGACGAAGTACGCACCCACGCGGACTCCGCCAACCGGATACTGTCCGAGCTTGCGCGGGTGGTGCTGGGGCAGGGCGCCGTGTTACGGGAAACCCTGCTGGCCCTGCTGGCGCGTGGGCACGTGCTGCTCGAAGGGCCGCCGGGCACCGCCAAGACGCTGCTGGTACGGGCGCTCAACGAGGCGCTGGGCCTGAGTTTCCGTCGGATCCAGTTCACCCCGGACCTGATGCCGTCGGACATCACCGGCGTAAGCATGCTCACCGGCCAGGGAAGCTTCACCTTCCGCCGGGGGCCGCTGTTCGCGGACCTGGTGCTGGCGGACGAAATCAACCGGGCGCCGGCCAAGACCCAGGCGGCGCTGCTCGAGGCGATGCAGGAGTGGAGCGTGACGGTGGACGGGGAGCGTCACGAGCTCAGCCCGAGCTTCACGGTGTTCGCGACCCAGAATCCGATCGAGTTCGAGGGGACCTATCCGTTGCCGGAAGCGGAGCTCGACCGGTTCCTGCTCAAGAGCATCCTGAATTATCCCGATGCCGGCACCGAGGAGTCGCTGCTGCAGCGGGTGCTGGGCGGGTTCGAAGCGGCGGAGCCGGCCAGCTTCGGCATAACCCGCGTGGTGGATGAGGTGGGGCTGGCGCGGTTGCGTGACTGTC
>JBEPVJ010000078.1:0-7631 GCA_041691095.1 Gemmatimonadales bacterium | reverse complement strand
TATAAGAGACAGGGTGGAGAAGGCGCTGGCTAGTGGCGCCTGCGGGGCGAGCACAGGCCTCGAATATTCTCCCGGCGCGTTCGCCAGCAAGGAGGAGCTCATCGCCCTGTGCAAGCCGCTCAAGGCGCGGCGGCTCCCCTACGCCACCCATATGCGCAACGAGGACGACACGCTGCTCGAGGCCATCGACGAAGCGATGGCCATTGCGCGCGGGGCGGGATGCCCGCTGGAAATCTCCCATCTCAAGACCGCCGGCGCCCGGAACTGGAACAAGATCGACGCGGTCTTCGCGCGCATCGCGGCGGCGGAGCAGGCGGGGCTGGACGTCACCTTCGATCGCTATCCCTACGTGGCGTGGAGCACCGGGCTGACCAACATGTTCCCGGTCTGGGCGCTGGACGGGGGAGACGATGCGTTCCTGAAGCGGCTCAGCGATCCCGCCACTGCGGAGAAGATCCGGACCGACTCCGAAGACAAGGCCGCGATGGTGGGAGGCTGGCACAACGTGCAGCTCTCCAACGTGGCCGCCGCGGGAGACAGCGATGCGGTTGGCAAGCGGCTGGACGACTGGGGCAATTCGCGCGGGTTAGCACCGTACCAGGCCGCGGTGGCGCTGCTGCAGAACAGCCGGAACGACGTGAGCACGGTGGTCTTCGCGATGAGCGAGGAAAACCTCGAGCGATTCCTGGCGCATCCCAAGTGCATGATCTGCAGCGACGGCGGGTCCTTCGCGGTGAGCGGCCCGGCGCGCGAGGGCCATCCGCATCCGCGGGGGCTGGGAACCTTCCCCCGGGTTCTGGGGCGCTACGTGCGGGAGCGAAAGGTCATCACGCTGGCCCAGGCGGTAGACAAGATGACCGGGATGCCGGCGCGGAGACTTCGGCTCGCGGGGCGGGGGAAGATCGCGGTGGGAGCCTGGGCCGACCTGGTCGTGTTCGATCCCGACACCGTGGCCGACCAGGCGACGTTCGAGGCCCCGTTCCAGTACCCGTCGGGGATCCCCACGGTCGTGGTGAACGGCAGAGTGGCCCTGCGAGACGGAGAGCGAGTCGGGAAGGGGAGTGGCAGGGCGCTCCGAGGCTAGGGGAAGGACTCGACCGGCAGCCGCACCGTAAAGGTGCTCCCGCGGCCGGTGCCTTCGCTCTGCGCCGACACCGTACCTCCATGCAGCTCGACGATCCCCTTCACCAGCGCCAGCCCGATCCCCAGCCCGCCCACCCCGTGCTGCACCGTCCGGTTGACCTGCGAGAACATGTCGAAGATCGTGGTGAGCGCCTCGGCGGGAATGCCGATGCCGGTGTCCTCGACCTCGATGACCGCCTGGCGCCCTTCGAGGCGCGCCGTCAGGCGGATCGTCCCGCCCGGCGGCGTGTACTTGGCGCTGTTGGTCAGCAGATTCGCAACGACCTGGGCGAGCCGGGTTAGGTCCGCGTCGAGCAGGATCGGCTGCCCTGGCATCGAGACGGTGAGCTCCTGGCGGCCCGACTCGATCAGCGGGCGGGACGTTTCCACCGCGCTGGCCAGCACGTCGGCCACCGGAATGGTCGCCCGGCGCAGCTCCATCTTCGCGTTGCCGATGCGGGACACGTCCATCAGGTCGTCCACCAGCCGCACCATGTGGGACAGCTGCCGCTCCATGATCTCCCGCGCCTGGCTCAGCCGGGGATTGTCTCCCCCCACCAGGCGCATGATCTCGAGGCCGCTCCGGAGCGGGGCCAACGGGCCTCGCAGCTCGTGGGCCAGCAGCGCGAGGAACTCGTCCTTGCGCCGGTCCGCCGCGGAGAGCTCATCGGCGACCTGGCGATACCGCTCTTCGCTGGCCCGGATTTCCTGCTCGGCTTCCTTGCGGTCGGTGATGTCGCGGGTCGAGCCGGCCACCGCCACGACCGATCCATCCTCACCGAAAACCGGCACGAAGATGTATTCATAGGCGCGGGTCCCGATCGCGCTGGTGTACGGCGTCTCGTCTCGCAGCGGCTGACGGCTGCGCACCACCTGCTGAATCTGATCCTGGAGGCGCGCGGCCAGCTCGGCCGGATACTCCAGGTCGAAGAAATTGCATCCGACCGCTTCCGGAAGAGATTTTCCCCAGAGACCGAGCAGGGCCGCATTCACATAGGTGAACCGGCCCGCCCGGTCGAAGACGTAGTTGAAGTCGGCGGTGTTGGAGAGCGCCGTCTCATACACCCGACGGAGCCGGTCCGATTCTTCCGCGAGGAGCTTCCCCTCCGTCACATCACGGAAATAGATGGCCATGCCGTCGGGGGCCGGGTAGGAGTGGACCTCGTACCAGCGCTGATGATCGGAATAGAATGCGGTGGCCGACGTCGGCACTCTCTCGGCGGCCGTCTTGCGATAGGCCTCATCGAAAACGCTTCCTACCAGCCCGGGGAACACCTCCCAGAGAGCCTTTCCGACCAGGTCACCCGCCGGAAGCTCCAGCACCTGCTCGGCCATGCGGTTGACATACGTCAGCCGCCAATCGCGGTCGAGCGCGAAGAAGGCGTCGGTGATGCTCTCGAGAATGCCGACTGCCAGTTCTTCGCTGGTCCGCGGCTGGTCGATGGGAGGGGTCGGCAGGTCCATGAGTCGGGGAATCTATCGCCCAAAGCCACCCGCGACAGGCCGCCACCCGGGAGTCCGCCACGGACGGCAGCCCCCTCAGTGATCCTTCACGGTGAACGCTGCGGCCGCGCGACGGTGAAAGGCCTCTTTGCCTGCGGCGCTGGTATCCGCCGGCGCCACCCCCTGCGTGCCGAAGTCTTCCATGTAGATCACCATCAGCTCGTGCCGTGACACCGAATCCACGATCCAGACCAGCCGCTCCTGCATGAGGTAGGGGCCGATGGTCCACCCCTTGGCTTTGACGAAGGCCCGCGCCCTGGCTCCATCCCCGCCCGGACGAGCTTCCGTGACCGGCACGCGAGACGCGCTGATGTCACGGAACCAGGCCCGGCCCGAATGCTGGACCTTCGGATCCTCGTAGTCGTAGGTGTAGGTGTTCACGGGGTGATAGCCTTCGTATTGAATCCAGAGCAGCCGCTTGATCCTGCTGCCGTCCAGGTCCACAAAGAAATGCTGCTCGGCGTTGGCCACACCGTAGAGATCGAACGTCTGGGTACCGGCGTAGATCATTCCGGGGCCGGCTTCGAGAATCGCTTTGGGCAACTCGCTGGAAACGATCTGATTTCCGTTGTGGACCCGCTGGGCTTCTAGCACGGGGGGGAGCGACAGGAGCAGAATGAGACCGACGACGCGCATGCGGATCCGGGGAAGGAGATGAGACATCTACGGCATCCGTCGAGCCAGGGTTTCCCGGCAGGCCGGAGGGGTCGGCCGTATATTGTCTGCTCCGACCCTCAATTCGGAGGTCCGATGCGACTCCCGTCCTTCCCGCTCCCGCGCGTACTCGTTCTGCTCGCGCTGGGCGCTGTTTTTCCCGGCGCTCTCGCGGCCCAGCAGCCCGCCCCGGACCCCTTTCTCTGGCTCGAGAACGTCACCAGCCCACGCTCCATGGCCTGGGTGCATGCCAAGAACGCCGCGACGGAATCGGTGCTCACCAAGCAGCCCCTCTACCAGCCGATCTTCGATCGAGTCAAGCAGATCATGGACTCGAAGGACAAGATCGCCTACCCGCGTATCATGGGCGACCAGATCTTCAACTTCTGGCAGGACGACGAGCACCAGCGCGGCATCTGGCGGCGAACCAGCTGGAAAGACTACCTGGGCGGCACGCCAGGCTGGGAGACGGTGCTCGACGTGGATGCGCTGGCAAAGGCGGAGGGCATTACCTGGTCGTTCGGTGGTGCGGATTGCCTGGAACCCGAACATCAGCGCTGCCTGATTTTCCTGTCGCGCGGCGGGTCCGACGCACACGTGGTGCGGGAGTTCGACCTGGGCACCAAGCGGTTCGTCCCCGCCGGCATCCGGCTCCCGGAAGCCAAGTCGGGGATCAGCTGGATCGATCGCAACACCGTCCTGGTCGGCACCGACTTCGGCCCCGGCAGCATGACGACCTCCGGCTATCCCCGCATGGTCAAGCGCTGGAAGCGGGGTACTCCGCTCGCCTCCGCCGAAACAGTGCTCGAGGTGCCGGCGAGCCATGTGTCGGCCCGCTCCTCCGGCTACGACGCCGGTGGGCGGCGCTACGTGCGGGTTACCGACGGCGAGACGTTCTACACCAGCGCCGAGTACCTCTACGACCAGGGCAAGCTGGTGAAACTGGATCGGCCGGCAGACGCCGACGTCCACCTGCTCTTCGATCAGATCATCGACTATGTGCGGGATCCCTGGACTATCGCGGGCAAGACCTGGAACACCGGCTCGCTGATCGCGATGAACATCGACGCCTTCCTGGCGGGGAAGCGGGAGTTCTCGCTGGTGATGGAGCCGGGCCCCCGCGAGACGATCCGAGGGGTCTCCCCGACCAAGGACTATCTGCTGGTCGAGGTGCTCAACAACGTGCAGGGCGAGATCCGCCGCTACCATCACACCGAAGCCGGCTGGACGTTCGAGAAAGTGCCAGCGCCGGGTTTTGGCGAAGTCGGGGTGGCCGCCAGCGCGCCCACGACCAACCGGTTCTTCTTCGATTTCGCCAATTTCGTTCAGCCCACGACGCTCCTGGTCGACCGCGACGACGGGACCGTGAGCGAGGTCAAGCGGCTGCCGGCCCAGTTCGACGCGACGGGGCTCACGGTGGAGCAGCGCGAAGCAACCTCGAAGGACGGGACCAAGGTGCCATTCTTCATCGTGCACCGCGAGGGCATGCCGCTCGACGGGAACAATCCGACTCTGCTCTACGCCTACGGCGGCTTCGAGGTCTCGCTGACCCCGTACTACTCCGGGGCCCAGGGTGCGGCCTGGCTGGAGCGCGGCGGGGTGTACGTGCAGGCCAACATCCGAGGGGGCGGGGAGTTCGGTCCGGCGTGGCATCGCGCCGGACTCAAGGAGAACCGTCAGCGCGTCTACGACGACTTCGCTGCGGTCTCTGAAGAGCTGATCCGGGAAAAGGTGACCTCTCCGGCGCGGCTCGGCATCATGGGAGGGAGTAACGGCGGATTGCTCATGGGCGTGGCTCTTACCCAGCATCCCGAGCTGTACCATGCGGTCGTCATCGAAAATCCGCTGCTGGACATGAAGCGGTATAGCCATTTGCTGGCCGGCGCGAGCTGGATGGGCGAGTACGGCGATCCCGACAAGGCCGAAGAATGGAGCTACATCTCCAGGTACTCTCCCTACCAGAATCTCAAGGCCGGGACCAGCTATCCCACCGTGATGTTCACCACCACGACGCGGGACGACCGGGTGCACCCGGCCCACGCGCGCAAGATGGCCGCGGAGATGGAGTCGATGGGCATTCCGTTCTACTACTTCGAGAACACCGAGGGGGGCCACGGCGCCGGCGTCACGAGCGCCCAGCGAGCGAAGACGGTCGCGCTTACGTACGCCTATCTCTGGAAGCAGCTGGGGACGTCGCTGACACCATGAGCAGACGTTCCACGCCATTCACCGTGGATCGCGCATGACTCCAGCAACTGCTCGCCTCATCGGCAACATCCTGCTCGTTCTCGGCCTGATCGTGCTCTTTGTCGCCGTGGCGGGCATGTCCGGCCTCACCGCGAAGCTGGCTCCGTCGAGGGAGCTCGTCTTCGCGGCGGCGATCCTGGTGATCGCGGCTCGCGGGTTTCGTCGGCGGGGCAGAGAAACGCGGTCCTGAGCCTGAAAGGCCCCATCATGTATTTCTCCTGGGTCGTCGGATTGCTGGTACTGCGGCTCCTGCGGGGCGCGCTGCCCGTCTACGATCGCGTGGTGCTGCTCGAGACCACCTCCGAGACCTCGGCGAATGCGAGCATCGGCGATGTGAACGGCGATGGCAATCTTGACATCGTGCTGGCAAAGGGTCGTCACTGGCCGCTGGTCGACCGGGTGCTCCTGGGCGATGGCCATGGACACTTCAAGCCGGGTTATGACCTGGGCACCGCGTCGGACCGCTCCTATTCGGGGCGGCTGGTGGACCTCGACGGAGACGGAGACCTCGATGTCGTCATCAGCAACGACGCCCCCGATCCGAAGCTCGTCTACCTCAATGACGGCACCGGCCACTTTCAGGTGGGATCGACCTACGGGCGGCCCGAGTGGCCCACCCGGAACGCCGCCGTCGCCGACCTCAACGGTGACAATCTTCCCGATATCATCGTCGCCAATCGGACCGGCTCCGGCGGCTCCAACTACATCTGCTTCAATCGAGGAAAGGGCAGATTCGACGCCGATTGCGTCGCCTTCTCCCATGAATCCGCCACCACCATCACCCCAGCGGACTTCAATCACGATGGCCTGATCGACCTCGCCGTGCCCAATCGCGACGGAGGCCAGAGCTACGTATACCTGGCCGCTGCGGGTGGAAGCTTCTCCGAGAGCCGCCGGGTTCCCTTCGGCCCGGCCAACGCCTCGATCCGTATGGCCGAGGCGGCTGATCTCGACGGCGACGGCCTGCTGGACATCGTCGCGATCGACGAGCGGAGCGGACTCGATATCTATCTCGGAGTGAAAGGGGGCGGGTTTGCACCGGGGCTCAGCATCGCGGACGCCAAGGTGGTGCCGTACGCGCTCGCGCTGAGTGATCTGAACGGAGACGGGAAGATCGACATCGTGGTCGGCCATGTCGAGGCCCCGTCGAGCATCTTCCTCAATGACGGCACCGGGCGGCACTACACGGAGAGCCGGTTCGGCGACGCGAAGGGGACGGTGTACGGGTTTGCGATTGCGGATCTGGACAAGGACGGCCTGCCCGACATTGCGGTGGCCCGCTCCGAGGCACCCAACGCAGTGTACTTCGCGCGCAAGCCTTAGATTGCGGCGTCCCGAAGCGTCCGGAGCGTATTCATGCTGCATCTAGCGGTGCCCTGGTGGGAGCTGGTCCTCAGGTCGGTGGTGGTCTACGTGTTCCTCATGGTCATGATCCGGGTGACGGGCAAGCGGCAGATCGGGCAGCTGGCCCCGTTCGACCTGGTGCTGCTGCTGGTGCTGTCCAATGCGGTCCAGAATTCGATGAACGCGGGGGACAATTCGCTCCTCGGCGGGCTGATTTCGGCGGCCGCGCTGATCGGGATCAATTCCCTGCTGGCCTTTGGCACCCAGCGCAGCAAGCGGCTGGAGAGCTTGGTGGAAGGAAGTCCCCTGGTGCTGATCCACAACGGCAAGCTCTACGAGAAGTCGATGGGGTCTGCGGGGCTGACCCGGGGCGAGCTCCACGCGGCGCTGCGGCAGTCGGGGTGCATGGCGATCGAGGAGGTGCGCTACGCGGTGATGGAAAACAACGGCGCTATCAGCGTGGTGAAGAGGGACTGACCCGGCGGCCGAAGTAGAGCATGAGCACGCCGAAAACCACCAGCACGATTCCCCAGATAAGATTCATGTTGTAGCCGAGGGAATGCTGGTACACCGCCGGATCGGAGAGCAGTCCGTATCCGGTCAGCAGTAAGCCAAGCAGGGTGAACAACAGCCCGATCGGCACGCGGATGTCGAGAGTCACCACCCCGATCGCTTCTTTGCGCCGAGCTAGGCCGAGACGAACGCCAGTCCCTCTACCCACCCCGGGAAGGAGTCTCCGTCCGGGGGAAATCGGGAAGTTT
>JBEPVJ010000077.1:0-7677 GCA_041691095.1 Gemmatimonadales bacterium | reverse complement strand
GCCTTGTTCCGCGCCGAGATAACGGCCTCTAGGGTGCCGCGCTCGAACTCCATCGAGCCCTTTACCGTGTTGACCAGATTGGGGATCAGGTCGTGCCGACGCTTGAGCTGGACGTCGATCTGCTTCCAGGCGTTGATCACCTGGTTCTTGAGCGCGACGAGCGAGTTGTAGGCGCTCATCACCCACAGCCCAACGATCACCGCGACGACCAGAATAATCACCAGACCCATACAAGGCCTCCGGAGCGGGAAGACGGTCCGGCGGCGCCGGTCCGTTCAGCAAAGCGCGAGAAAGAAGTGGACGTCGGCCTCCGGACGCAACAGCGCGGCCCGGTGGAGGCCTTCTAGAGGTTAAGGCGTAGAATTGGTGAAGGCCGCGGAAGAATGGTGCGAGCAGGTGAAACGAGCGAAGCTAGAATCGTCCCATGCGACGCGGCGTCACTTTGCTCGAGCTTCTGGTTGTACTGGTCATCATCGGCCTGCTGGCCGGTATGGTCGTTCCGGGCGCCTCGACCCTGGCAGATCGGCTTGCCGTGGAGCATGAGGCCGCGCGCCTGATGACGGCCTATCGTTCCGCCTGGCTCACCGCTCGGGTACAGCACCGTCTGGCTCTTCTCAGGGTCACCGCGGACTCATTGGCCATCTGGACGATCAGCAGCGCCGGCGCGGCGGACACCACACTGAACTGGCTCGAGCCCGGCCCGGCCTATGCCGGTGTGTCGATCGGAGGGACGCCTCATACCACGGTATTCGCGCCGTATGGCGCGGCCATGGGCCTGGCCAACACCCGACATGTTCTCGGGCGCGGAGCTGCCAGTCGTCAAGTCGTCGTGTCGAGGCTCGGAAGGGTGCGGATTCTGCCCTAGAAAACCAGCTCGACGTGCACCACGATGGCCGGGTCCATCTTCAGCACCAGGAACCGGGTGAGGCGGTCGATCTTGTAATCGTGGAGATTCATGGGGAGGCTCGCCGACAGGTGAACGATGTCGTTCTGCCTGACCACCGTCCCCTTCACTTTTTCAGCGCGGGTTATGCCGTGGATCACGAAATTCCCAGCCAGTACTACACCGGCACTGTCGCCCCGTTCCCATTCGACGCTTACTCCGACCAGCTCGAACCGGATGTTGGGATATATCTCCGCGTCCATCGTCTTGACGAGGTCACGATCGCGACGGTCATTGCCGGTCTTGAGCGTCTTGACCGGCGCTTCAACCCAGCCCCGCACATCCGTGATGGCGGCGCCGGTGGTCATCCGTCCTCGAACATCCGTGGTCGAACCGGTGAAATCGCCAAGGGAAGACTTGCCATCGAAGCTGAGCGTTCCCTGATGCAATTCGGCCTCTTGCCAGGTCCGTTGAGCCGCGAGCAGTGCTGGGGCTCCCACTGCCAGGAGAAGGTACGCCAGGGGGCGTACCTTAAACAGCAACATCAACCGGTGTTTCGAGTTCGTAGCGCCGGATTTTTGCCAGCAGAGTCGAGCGGGCCAGTCCCAGCATCTGGGCGGCCTTCCGGCGATTGCCCGCAGTGTATTGCAGCATCGCGTGGATCTGTCTCCGCTCGACCGCTTCGAGCGGCTCCGGGGGCGCGGCATGTTCTCCCATCGCCTCGCGCAGCCGCTGCCGATCCAGCTCGGGCAACGACAGGTCGAGCACCAGGAGGCCCGCGGCAGCATCGCCGCCCTCCCCGATCAAGGCCGCCGCATCGACACCGCGCGTCTCGATCGTGGTCCTTCCGCCCTCTTTGCGCAGGCACTCGGCCACGCGCTCGGCCCGGGACGGATCATTGCTCACCACCAGCACCGGCCTGTTTCCATTGTCGATCATGGGTACCCTCCGTGTTTCTCGATAAATGCTTGCCGACGGGCCCGGCGGATCTCGAGTCGGAAGCACAGGGTAAGTGCTCCGATCCCCAACCCCAGCCCCAACTTGCCCATCGGTTATGACAGTTCCCCTGGACCTTTCCCGACTGGTTCCCGGTGATCGGGTCCAGGACCCATTCCTCGTGCTGGAAGTGGAGACGCGCAGGGGAGACCATCCGCACACGGTCATAACATTAGGGAATGCCACAGGCTCGATCGCCACCGCCCCATTCTGGGCCGAGGAGGAGTCCAGGATCGCGGGCTTGGCGCGGGGTTTGGTGGTTGAGGTAGTGGGGGAAGTATCCTGCTACCGCGAACGCAACCAGCTCAGCGTGGCGTCCATCAGGCCGATTCCAGCCGGCACATTGGACCCGTCCAGGCTGCTTCCCTCGGTCGGAGATGTGTCGGCATACTGGGCGAGTCTAGACGCTCATCGGTCGACCATAAAGGGGCCCCGACTTCGCGCAGTGGTCAACCTCTTCTTCGACGATCCGGCGTTCAGGCGTCGCTTTGGAGAGTGTCCCGGAAGCCTGGCCGGGCACCATGCGGAGATCGGCGGCCTGCTGCGGCACACCTGCGAAGTCGCCAGCATCGCGGTCACTATCGCCCGGACGGTCCACGCTGATACCGATCTGGTCGTAGCGGGAGTGTTGCTCCACGACATAGGAAAGCTGTTGGCCTATCGTTGGGACGGAGCGTTCGAAGCCACCGACCTCAATGCACTGCAGGGGCACGTGGTCCTCGGCGCGATGATGCTCGATCGCGCGGTACGATGCGCGCCGACCCCGGTGTGCGACGAGCAGGAGCTCGCCATTCTCCTACACCTGGTCCTTTCGCATCACGGACGCATGGAGTTCGGCGCTCCGGTTCCTCCGCTCACGCTCGAGGCGGAGGTCATTCATTACGCCGACAACGCCAGCGCAAAGACGGCGAGTATGCGCGCGGCGCTCAGAAACTCGGCGAATTTTTCGGGTCCGGCCCTGATGAGCAATGCAGGTCTTTGGCAGGTAGATCGGCGGAAAGTGTACAGGGGCAGCAGTGATTGGGGTATGGAAACAGGAACGGCCGCACAGCTTTCGCTGTCACGGCCGTCCCACGCGTAAACCGGCTGGAGTCGGAGCTTTCGCTGCCGTTCTTCTCTTCCCCGCCACCGTTGGCTGGTTCGCCTTTGGTAGGGCGAGGGGAGGCCCCAGTGTTGATTCCCAGGCCGGATGGCCATCCCACCTGGTTCGTTCACGCCAGCGCTGCGAGTCGGATCGGGTCGCGGACTGATCCTTCGCACTGCCCTCCGAGGCGCTACGTCGGAGCGGGTAGAACACGCGACAGGCTCTACCTGTCTGGGCCGGGTGATCACCAGGCTCAACGATGCGTCGGACGAGCGAGCGCCCGACTCACCTCCCCTGCCGAACCGCCCAAACTGTCCCCAGTGTTCAAAACCCTCTGAGAGAAGGCCCTTCCACTGGAGCGCATCCAAGATAGGATGTGGGCAAAAACCTGCAAGTGCCTGATTTTCTTCGGGTTACGTGTTGTTTGGTTGGCAATTTGTGGAGAGGCAAGTCGTGTGATTTGATGGGTCAATAGGGTCCCGACACATGCTGTGGAAATGTGGATCAACATCCGAACATTGCTACGACTCCATTCCCACCTCGATATACCGGTAGGTGGGCTCTTCATCGGTGCCACCAAATAGTGCGCCCGCAGAGCTGGCAGCAAACCAGCCGCCGATAAGGAGATGCTCAGTGCCCAGCGCCTGAACGATCGGCCGGAACCAGCGGCGCAGGTGGCGGATCTCGGGGGCCCGGCGCCCAAGAAGGGCCATCAGCGCCCCGTTGCCGGAAGTGGCGCGAAGAAAATGTGCGAGGGCGTGAGCCCTCTGGGAGAATTCGACGGCTTTTACGCCCGGCTCGTCAAACAGCACCCGGCCTTCGAATACATCCATGGGCGGGGCGTCCAACCGGGGCCCCAAATACACGAACTGGCGCCCCCCATCCGGCAGTTTGCGCTCCACAACCGCCGCCGCCGTTTCGCTCGTGAGGCGGGCGGCGTGCAAGAGGTCGTCATCGGGCAGCAAACCCACCGCCGCAGTCCACTCCAGGGCGGCGAGCGCGGTTTCCACGGGGCAGCCGGCCACATCGTCGAAGGCGAGCAGACGAGGGGCCTGGTCCGCCCTCAGGATCAGGTGTGCCAATCCCTCGGTACGATCGAGAAAGGTTCGTACGGTAAGTGTGCCCGGGGTGGCCATGGTTCGAAGCTTAAGGTCCAGATCAGATATTGACAAATCCGAAACCGGAAGGAACTTCTCTGGGTCAGGGCCGGCGCGGCGGTACCAATCCGTCAATCGCCGCGCCGGTCTCCCCCGAGCCGAGAGGCTCCCAGCACATGAGGTCGTGGCAATGGCCAAGGGTACCGTGAAATGGTTCAACGACGCGAAGGGATTCGGATTCATCGCCCAGGACGGGGGCAAGGACGTCTTCGTCCACCACACCGCCATCATGGCTGACGGCTTCCGGTCCCTCGCCGAGGGCGATGCGGTGGAATTTGAGATTGTCGACGGACCCAAGGGGCTTCAGGCTTCGAACGTCAAGAAGGCCTGACCACCGTTTTACCGGCCGGCGAGCGGGGAGAGCACGCTCTCCCTGCCCCGCTGGCGGGATTTCTTGGTAGTTTCCTTCCATGCTGATGCTCTTTCCCTCCTTGGCTTCGTTGCACACAGCAATTGCGATCGCACTTCAAGCTCCGCCCCCACTCGCCTTTTCCGGCTTCCAGGCCCATATGCCCATGAGCGAGGCGCGCGCCCTGATCACCTCTCAGGGCGGCTCGCTGTCTTGTAAGGCCACGACGGACCCTCGCCTGCGGGAATGCACCGGCGCGATGCCATTTCCGAAAGCGAGCTCCGGATTCGACGTGCTGATCTCGTCGGTACGCGACACGGCCGCGGTCATTGTCCTGACCGGAAATCTGAGCGAGGGCACCATCCAGGACTGGGCGCGAGTCTTCACCCGCGAGCTCGGCACGCCGAACCACAAGTCCGACTATCGTGCCTCGGAAAGCTGGCAGTGGATACGCAAGGGACAAATGCTGCGGCTGATTCGGCACAAGGCAAACGGAAAAGTGGAGGGTGCGATTACGCTGACCGATGGCCCCCTGCTCGACGCACTCGGTCCACCTCCCGCGCAAACGCCCAGGCCCAAAAAAGAAAGGCCGGACTGAGTAGTCCGGCCGGAAAGCAGGTTGAGGGGGGTTACTTCTTCTTCTTGACCGGCTTGGGGTGGTGCGCCTTGGCCGCCAAGACCGGCTTGGCTGCCTTTGGCTTTGGCGGGTGAGCGTGGTGGACCGCCTTCGCCACCGGCATCTTGGGTTTAGGCTTGGGCTTGGGGGCTGCGACCGCAACCGCCGGCTTCTTGGGCTTGTCACGCTCAGCCGCCCGTTCGGCCCGCTTTTGCACGAAGGCCCTCGCTTCCGCCAGTACCCGCTCGCGCTCATCCGCCGCCATGAGATTCCGGCGTACGGCATAGTTCAGCATTTCGTCCGCATCGGCCAAGTCGAATTCGCGAACCCGGCAGGCCGCGCGAATGAGACTGACGATTGCGTCCGCAACCGGACTGCGAAGGACCTGCGCGATCCCCGGCAGCACTTCCATCAGGGAAGTGATCTGTGTCCCGCCAAGCTCCGTCGCCACCGTTACCCTGCCCGTTGCCCGAATTGGCAGGGGGCAACGTATAAACTGGGGATGGTTGCGTCAAGAAACTCAGAAAATGAAATGAGTAGTTGTAAAGAATACATCGAACAAAAACCGAATATCTAAGCCCATCACTGCGGAACCGAGAAGATTCTTCCCCAACGAATACTGGTGAAGAACGGCAACGGCTTGTAGGTGCTGCGGTCGTAGCTGTAATACACCAGCAGTGGGCGGCCGCGCACATTGATCCTCGGCAGGAATCCCCAATACCGCCCATCGTAGGATCCATCCCGATTGTCGCCCATCATGAAGAACGAATCCGCCGGGACGACAATGGGACCCCAGGTATTCAGGTCGGGGTGGTATGTCTCGGGGTCGACGCCGCGTACCAGGTGGAGGGACTGCCAGCGACGCATCTGATCGCGCCCCTGGGGATCGGCGCTGGAATTGGGATCGGTGCGAATGACCCAAGGCTCACGGATGATGATCCCGTTGCGGTAGAGCTGGCCGTCTTTCATCGAGAGAGTATCGCCGGGAACCCCGATCAACCTCTTAACAACCTTGAGACCCTCCTCCTCGACCGAATCGAAAACCAGGATCTCGCCGCGGCGCGGCTCTCGAACCGCGGGCAGACGCTTGTGAATCAGCGGCACTTCCGCGCCATAGAGGAGCTTGTTGACGAAGAGGAAGTCCCCGATCAGGAGGGTGTTTTCCATGCTGCCCGAAGGAATCCGGAACGCTTCGACCAGGAAAGTCCGCAGGAAGAACCAGACGATCAACGCAACCGCGATTGACTTGGCCCATTCCAGCAACCACTTTCCGAATGACTTCATTCCCTTGCCACCCCCATCAATTCACCCAGTCCGCGATGAAGAGATCGGTCTCCCCATTTTCCTTGCCATGACGATTCGATGCCCAGACGAGTTTCCTGCCGTCGGGGCTGAACATGGGGAAGCTGTCGAATTCGGGGCTGGTGGTGACCTTTTCCAGTCCGGTGCCGTCAAGGTTGATCAGGAACAGGTCGAAGGCTCCGCTCTTCGGACTCTCGTAGTTCGAGGAGAAAATGATCCGCTTGCCATCGGGGTGGAAATAGGGCGCGAAGTTGGCTCCGCCGAGATGGGTAATCTGCTTCGGGTCGCTCCCATCGGCGTTCGCGATCCACAGCTCGACGCGCGCGGGCCGAACCAGATGGTCGTGCAGGAGCCGAAGATAATCGGCGGTGTCGGAGGCGGTGGTGGGATACGCCGCGCGCCACACGATCTTTTTTCCGTCCGGAGAAAAGAAGGCTCCGCCATCATAGCCGACGCGGCTGGTGATGCGGCGAACGTTGCCACCATCGATGCTCATGGTATAGAGATCGATGTCGCCGTCTCGGGTGCTGGTGAAGATGATCGTCTTCCCATCGGGAGACACGGTCGCTTCCGCGTTGTAGGCGCCATTGCTGGTCAGCGCACGAAGATCCGAGCCATCGGTCTTCGAGGTGTAAATCTCGAGACTGCTCAGCGGCCAGACGTACCCCTGAGATCGGTCGGCCTTGGGAGGACAGGCGTGATCGTGCGCGAAGGTTGAGGCGTACAGGACCCGTTTGTCTCCATCATAGAAGAAACCGCAGGTGGTGCGACCCCAGCCGTTGGAAATGCGGTGCATCCCGGAGCCGTCGATATTGATCAGGTATTCCTGATCACAGCCTGCATCGAGCTTTTCCTGGCGCTGAAAGATCAGCTGCTTGCCAGACCGGGAAAAATAGGATTCGGCGTTGTTGCCCCCGAAGGTCAGCTGACGAATGTTCCTGAGATGGCGCTCGCCCGGCGCAGGCTGGTGAAAGGTGGTACTGGGGCCGCCGCCGGCGTGGGCGCAAGCGGCAACCAGGGCCGAGGCCACGATCGCGCCGGCCTTCACGAGAGTGCCTCCAGCACTTCGGCCGCGTGGCCCTTGGGCTTCACCTTCTCGAAAATCCTCAGAATTTTTCCGTCCTCGCCGATCACGAATGTGGTGCGCATGATTCCCATGTACTTCCGCCCGTACATCGACTTTTCTCCCCAAACGCCGTAACGCTCCGCGACCACGTGGTCCGGATCGGCGAGCACTGAAAAGGGAAGCGTGAACTTCTTCTTGAATTTGACGTGCGAAGCGACGTCATC
>JBEPVJ010000076.1:0-7824 GCA_041691095.1 Gemmatimonadales bacterium | reverse complement strand
GTGCACGCTCAGGATCAGCGGATACTTCTTCCCCGGCTCCCAGCCCACCGGCTTGACCAGGAATCCATCCACATCCCATCCGTCGGCGCCTTTGTAGGTCATCCGTTCCACCGGCATCAGTTTGAGCGTGGCAAACAGGGAATCATTGGCCCCGCTGATCCGCCGCTCCCCGCTTCCGTCGGCCTTTGCGACGTACACCTCGTCCAGGTGGGTAAAATCGTTGGACAGGTACGCCAGCGTGCCGCTCGCGGCGTTGACCGACATGCTCCGCACCGCGCGCGGTCCCCTGGTAATCGCCGTAACCCGCCTGGTGGCGGGGTCGAGCCGAAAGTAGTGGGTCTCCCCGTGATTGCCGGTACCGAACCAGATCGCCTTCCCGCCCTCTTCCCAGGTCACGTCACCCGGGTAGTAGTCGTTTCCGGTGAACACCAGCGTCGAGCCGCCGCCCCCTGCACTTGGAGCCAGCCATAGAGACGGTGGATCGGTGTCGGCGCTCGAGGCGGTGTAGAGAATGTTCCGCCCGTCGGGAGACCAGCGCGGGCTGCCGGTGCCATGATTCTGATCCGACACCTTCACCATTTCGCCGCCGGCAGCGGGAATCACCCACACGTCCCGGCTGTCGTCGCCATCCATCTCGTGCCCGGTCCGGTTGGAGACGAACGCGATCCGGGTACCGTCGGGAGACCATTGGGCGTCGCCGTCGTTCCAGCCGTCGCCGCTGGTGATCTGGGTGGCCCGCCCACTGGCTGCATCGATGACGTACAAGTGGCTCTTCTTGTCGTCGAACCAGCCGCTATCGTTGAATTTGTAGGAGAGTCCGGTATAGTGTCGCACGTCACTGCTCGACGCCTTTCGGTCACTCGGCCCGGTGCTGGACAGGCAGAGGACCCGGCTCCCGTCGGGAGACCATTGGCATCCCCCCGCGCCATTGGGCAGACTGGTGATCCGGCGCGGCTCGCCTCCCTGGAGATCGAGGAGGTAGAATTGCGCACGGCTCGAGGCGTCGTCCCCAGCGACCGTCCGGGTCCCCGTAAACGCCAGCGCCTTCCCGTCGGGGCGCCAGCGTGGCGCCGAGGATGACAGATTGCTCACGGTCAGCTGCCGCGGGGCGGCGCTCCCATCCACCGGCGCGAGCCAGATCGAGCTCATCCGTCGGTTGGCCGCCCGGTCGATCCGGGTCACCGTGTAGGCCACCAGCTTTCCATCCGGCGACAGCTGCGGATCGCCCACGAATTTGAAATTGAAATAATCGTCCGCACTGGCGGGGCGGGTGGATTGCGCGGAGAGCGGCAGCGCCGCACACATCAGCGCGCCAAGTGCACGGACCAATCGCATCGATCAGGCTCGGTGTAGGGGTCAGAGAATCTACGCCCGAAGGGGCTACCGTGTGGGAGGCATGATGCTCTCCCTCACTCTCGGTATCGGTGCCGGAGCCGTCTATGGCGGTGTGAGCGCCACCGATCGCAAATTCACCGACAATTAATACAAAGTGAATGACCCTTCAGTCGGGATCGGTGTCCGGCGCTTCAGCCGTTATCTGTGGAATCTGTGGTTGGCAGGTACCGGCGCCAAAGAGTTATTCACGCGACGGCACCGACGCGCCAAGATCGGCCATCGTCTCCCGGCGCACCCAGCGGCGGAAGAAGGGATTCTCAAAGCCATAGCCGGTGCGGGTTATGGACTTCACCATCAGCCCCGCCTCGATCATCGCGCTGGCGGAGTTGGTCGCGGCTCCGCTGGTCGTCAGCCCGAACTGCCGGATCGAGGCCCCCGTCGTCAGTCCATTCCAGTCCGCCGCAATGGCCCGCAGCACATTCTGCTGCAGCGCGGTCAGTCCATTCCACATCGACTGGAACAGCGCCTCCTGCTCGTCGACCACGTCCTCGAATGCCCGCGGCACCGCGGCCACCTCGGCTCGGCCGTCGATCCGGCAATTGTCGAAGCAGCGACGGGCCACCTGCACGATGTCCCGGGTTCGCGGCCCCGCCAGGCCGACGATCTCGGCGCCCACGCCGTGGGCTTCAACGCCTCCCCGGCTCATCCGGTCGTCGATCCAGGCTGCGAGATGGGCCGGATCGATCGGGCCGAACTCCAGATGATCCGCCAGCCCGTAGAAGGCGCGTCCCTTGTCCAGCATTCGCTCGATGATGTGAGCCTGCGACCCGGAGAGCACGTAGCTCACGTGCTGATGGTGCTGGATGATCCCGCGCAGATGCCACTCGGCCGCGTCACCGCCGAAGCGCTGGATTTCCTGGAATTCGTCCAGCACCACGCCGATGGTTGTCTTCCGCGCGGCGGCGAGGCTGTCGATCGCATCGAGGGTCTTGGCCAGCGAGGCCCTCTGCTCCTCGAGCGGCGCCGAGCGGAGCCGCACATCGAGGCTGGGCCGGACCAGACCGGTGGCACTGTCGGGCGTGAGAGTGATCGTGAGACCGATGCGCGCCACGAAGTCGGAGATGGAATCCTTCCATTGACGGCCCAACGCGCGGCCGGCCGCTTCGAGAATCCGGTTCGCGATGTCCACCAGCGTGGACGCGGTGGACATGTCGGCCAGAAACGCCACGCCGCCTCTTGCTTCATGCCGTTCCAGGGCTCGCACCAGCGCTGACGTTTTGCCCATGCGCCGCGGGCCGTAGACCAGCAGCTTGGCGCCCGGCTCTTCCAGGGTTCTCCGGATGCGGTCCAGCTCCGCCGCACGATCGGTGAAGAACTGATCCGAGACGACGCCGTGGATCCGGAAGGGGTTTTCGGGGTGGCGGGAATTTTTCATTTCATGAATATATGACAATAATACTGTCTAAACAAGCACTTTGTTTTTACACACTAAATACCGCGTCATTTGTAAATAGCTTCGGTACTGTGACTTAGTGGTCTGCGGTTGAGGCGGCTACTTTTCACGTATGCCGACATCCCTTCCCAAGTCGATGCTTCTCTCCCTGATGTTTCTCGGATTCTCTGGCCCGGTGTTCTCTCAGGCCCAGGCGAACCCGCATGAGTCCACCGCACTCTTTGCCGGCGGTCGCTACTGGGGCATCGAGTACGTCTTCGAGCATGTTCGCGGCGTGCACTACGCCATGTCCGGCCTGGCGCGGAGCCCGGCCACCGGGAGTCCGGCCGATCTGCCCAAGCCGGTCCAGGCGGTACGGGTCGACTACGACCCCACCGTCGTCAGTTACAAGCAGCTCCTCGCGGTGTTCTTCATGGTGGCGCACGATCCGACATCGCTGGACCGCCAGGGACCCGACGCCGGCTCCGAGTATCGCGCGGTGGTGTTCCCGGTGTACCCGGGTGACTCGACCACCGCCGCGGAGTATATGGCTGCGCTGAACAAATCCCGGCGGTTGCCCCGTCCGATCGTCACCCAGCTCCGCAGCATGGAACACTTCACCCCTGCCGATCCGTCCCAGCAGGACTACGCCTTCAGCCATCCGGCCGACCCGTACGTCGTGCAGAACGACATCCCCTTGCTCGCCCGGCTGAAGAAGCAGTTCCCGGCGCTGTACACCGAGCAGCGCGCGCCCTGAGCCGATTACTTTTCTCCCATGCCGATACTCTCTCGTACCTCACTGCTGCTGTCCCTCGGTTTCCTCACGTTTTCCTCACCGCCACGCCACCACGGCGCCGTCGCCGTCTTTGCGGGCGGGTGTTTCTGGGGGACTGAGTACGTCTTCGAGCATGTTCGCGGCGTCGAGTCGGTGATCTCCGGCTTTGCCAAGGATCCCGCCACCGGTACGCCGGCGGGACTGCCCCAGCCGGTTGAGGCGGTGTACGTCACCTACAACGCCGACATGGTCAGCTACGAGCAGCTGCTCGACGTGTTCTTCGCGGTGGTGCACGATCCCACCTCGATGGACCGGCAGGGCCCCGACGTCGGGCCCGAGTATCGCGCGGTGGTGTTTGCCCACAGCCCCGAAGAGATCATGGCCGCGCTGACCCATGTCTCCGCCCTGACCGCCTCGAAGAAATATTCCGCGCCAATCGTCACCCAGATCAAGCAGCTCGCCAGTTTCTCCGCCGCGGAGAAGGAGCACCAGGACTACAGCGTCCGCCATCTCCACGATGCCTACGTGGTGCAGAACGACATCCCGAAGCTGGAAAAGCTCAAGAAAGACTTTCCCGATCTGTATTCGGAGACCCGGGTCCCCTGAAATAGCGCTTTTCGATTCCTGCTGGCTTGATTCAGTCGCTCTTGAGCGCGGTCAGCGGGTCCGCGCGGATGGCGCGGAATGCGGGAGGCAGGGAGGCCGCCAGGGCCACCACGAGGACGATTACGGCAACGCCTCCGAACACGATCGGATCCCGCGGGGAAATCTCATAGAGCAGCGCCCGAACAAACCCTCCGCCCGCGAGCGCAATGAGCAGGCCGAGCCCGACACTCGCTACCGCAACCCGGAGTCCGTGACTCAGGATCAGCCGGAGAATATTTCCCGGCGCCGCGCCGAGCGCGACTCGCACGCCGAGCTCTCGCATCCGCTGGCCCACCATATAAGAAATCACGCTGTAGAGACCGACCGCGGTGACCAACAGCGCCAGCCCCCCGAACGCGCCGAACATCGTCGCGCCCAGCTTCCATGGGCGCAGCTCGTCACCCAGCTGAGAGGAGAGCACCCGCACATTCGGATAGGGCAGATTTCCCGCAGTCGCGGCGATCATCTGGCGCACCGGCTCGATCATCGCTTCCGCCGGGCCCGATGCTACCCGGATGAAGAGCGTGCGGGCCCGCAGGAAATGGCGGCCCTGATCGAGGGGCACGAAGACCCAGGAGGGCGGGGCATCCTCGATGAGCGAACCCTGGTGAACATTCTCGGTGACACCGATGACCGTGCTGCACGGTATTGAATCCGCCTCCAGCTTGATGCAGGCGCCGAGAGCGTTCTTTCCCGGCCAGACCCGGCGGGCCATTTCTTCGCTGACCAGCGCTACCCGCAGCCCGCTCTGAATGTCTTCGCTCGAAATGGCGCGGCCCTGCACGATTCGGGTACCCAGCGTGGCGAAATAGTCTCCAGTCACTCCGACGAGGATCGGCTCGCTGCCGGCCGGCAGCGGCAGCGAATCCAGGCCCGGCACGATCACCTTGGTGCCGAGCGACCAGCCGAAGGAGGTTCCTTCGCCCAGGGTCGCGTGCTGGACGCCCGGCAGCGCTCGGGCGCGCACCTCGAGCTGCCGATAGAAGTCCTCGATGGCCGGTGCCGGAAATCCCGCCGGCTCCAGGTCGAGCGACGCGGCCACGATCCGGTCGGTATCGATCCCCAGGTGAATCCGTCCCACGTTCTGAAGGCTGCGCACGAAGAGCCCGGTGCCCACCAGCAGCACCACCGACAGCACGCCCTGCATCAGGAGCAACGCGGTGCGGGTGCGGGTTCGCGAGCCGCCGCCGCCCTGGGCAGAGTCGCGCAGGACGCTGGACAGGTTGAGGGATCGGTACTGCAGCGCCGGCACCAGACCGGTGGCCACCCCCACGAATGCCGCGGCCAAGGCTGTGAACGACAGGAGCCGGGCGTCGATCGGTGACCCTGACCACGAAAAATTTTCCAGCAGCATCTTCCGCATCAGGGTGCCGCCCCAGTACGCCACCAGCAGCGCGGCGACCGCGCCGGCGAAGGCAAGCAGGACGCTCTCCACCAGAAATTGCCGGGTCAGGCGGCCTCGCGAGACGCCGAGCGCCAGGCGGACGCCGATCTCCCGTCTCCGCCGCATGGCGCGGGCGAGGAGCAGATTGGTCACGTTGGCGCAGGCGATCAGTAGCACGAGCACCGCCACGCCGCCGAGCAGCGACGCGACCTTCACTTCGGGTGAGAACGTGCTCTTGCGAAGTGGGAGAACCGATTCCATGAACACCCTGGACGTCGAATCGGTACCGGCCACACCGGCCTGACCGCCCCGGTACGCCGCGGTGGCCTGGGCATTCACCTGCGCGGTGGTGACGCCGGGCTTGAGCCGAGCCACCACGGCGAGCCAGGTCGCGTTCCGCGTGGTGGGCCAGACCTTTCCCATGAACGACATGAAACCGAGCGACTCGAAGGTGGTGACGGGCAACCACACGTCCACCGGCCGGAAACCGGCGCCGCTGAATCCTCGCGGCGTGACGCCGATGACGGTGAGCCTGCTGGGGCCGAACTCGATGATGCTGCCGATCGCGTCGGCTCTGCCGCCGAAGGCCCGCTGCCAGAACGCGTAACTGATCACCACGACCGGAGCGCCGGTCGGCGGCGTCGCGTCCTCCGGAACCATCAGCCGTCCGGCCACCGGGCCCACTCCCAGCGTCCGGAAGTAGTTGCCGCTCACCATGACACCGTGAATTTTTCGGGCCGCGGCGCCCCGGCCGACGGTGAGGTCGTTCGGAAATGTTTGCATCGCCGCATCCGAGAATCCGACGACCCGATCCCGGAAGTCCACATAGGCCGGATAGGAGAAGCCGCCACTGACCAGCTCCGCCCCTCGGGAATGCTGGGTGGCCTGGATGAAATACAGGTTGCCCGGGTCGGCGACCTGGGCCGGTGCTCGGAGCAACAGGCGATCAATGACCCCGAACATCGTGGCATTAGCCCCGATGCCGATGGCAAAGGTGAGAACCACCCCAAGAGTGAACCCCGGGGCCCGGCGCATCTGGCCCAGGGCGTAACGGACGTCACTCCAGATATCGTCGAGACGCTCGAACATGGTGAGCCTTTCGTTCCGTTGACGGGCCGCGGCAAGCATGCCGGCGCGTCCTTCCCGCATCGGGCCGAAGCGGCGCAGCGCCTCCGCTTCGGCACGGTCCCGGGAGAAGCCGCGGGACATCAATTCCTCCACTCGCAGGGCAAAGTGGAGACGAATCTCTTCGTCGGTTTCTTCCGCGATAGTTTCGCGGCGTCGGATGGCCAGCCGGAAGATCCAGCGCACGCCCGGGGGGAGCATGGCCTAGCTGGAGTGCGGCGCGGTGAGGATGCCCCCGACCGTGGCGAAGTAACGGAGCCAGTTTCCGACTTCACGCTTCAGGTGGGCCCGCCCCGCGGGGGTCAGGGAGTAATAGCGGGCCTGACGGTTGTGCTCGGTCGTGCCCCACTTGGCCGCCACCAGCCGCTTCGCTTCCAGGCGATACACCGCCTGGTAGAGCGCGCTGTCGAGCAGCTCGAGATTGCCCTGGGCCCGGTGGTCGAGCCACGCGGTGATCTCGTACCCATGCATCGGGCCGGATGCGAGCGCCTTGAGGACGAGCGCGTCGAGGGTACCACGCAACAGCGGGACGGGGGCCATTGCAGCTCCTTACAGGTTCTCTATACAGCTTCTGTATAGAATAGGCCACTGGAGCGGACTCGTCAACGGCTCCCGGCTGGGCTCCAAGTCCCGAAGCACCGGAGCCGGGCCGATTTGCGCTCCGGGCAGTTTCAGCGCAGGTTCCAGCAACAGGATATCCGCACCCCCTGATCAACTCCCGGAGCCGTTCATGCGCCAGCTCGTCATCGCCGCACTCTGCTGCCTGTCTCCCGTGGTGCTCCGCGCTCAGGACCCCGGCCAGCAGACCCCGACCGCCGCGCAGAAGGTGGGTGGCACCGAGAAGGTGCACTCCCTCGACAATGTGCCCGTCAACAAGGGGGCCTGGAAGGCCGCCGACGTCGAGATCGAGCAGGACCGCAATCGTCCTTATGTATATGTCTCCGGCTTCGTCAACTTCAACGCCACGATCTACGACATCAGCAATCCGGCCAAGCCGGTGCAGGTGTTCCAGTGGACGATCGAGAATCCCGAGCTGCACCGCGGCATTGGCGCGATGGACGGCAAGTACTTCAAGCTCGGCAATCGCTACTACTACGAGCAGTCATTCCAGTTCCAGCAGGGCACGCC
>JBEPVJ010000075.1:0-7835 GCA_041691095.1 Gemmatimonadales bacterium | reverse complement strand
AGTGGATTCAGGCGGCGGTCGTCAGCGCCAACTACACCAGCGTGCTCGGCGTGGCACCGGTGCTGGGACGCAGCTTCACTCCGGCCGATGCAGGAGGCCGCATCGGGTACGTCGCGCTCATATCCTACGATCTCTGGCAGCGGCGCTTCGGTGGCGAGCGTTCGGTTCTTGGCAAGAGCATGCGGCTCGACGACGACCCGATCACGATCGTCGGCGTGATGCCGCGCGGGTTCCGGCACCCGATGGAGCGCGGCGCGTCGCCGATGGAGCTCTGGGTGCCCATCGACCTGGACAATCCAGATCCCAAGTTCGTCAACATTCGCCAGTTCCGCATGCTCGAAGTGATCGGCCGGCTGAAACCGGGGGCCACCCTCTCCGCGACACAATCCCAGCTCGACGCGCTCACGGGGCGCCTCGCGAACCAGTACCCCGCGGCCTATCCCGCCGCGCTCAAATGGCGCGCCGCGGCCATTCCACTCTCCGAGCGGGTCGTGGGCGATGTCCGTCCAGCACTCTTCGTGCTGTTGGGCGCGGTGGGATTCGTGTTGCTAATCGCCTGCGCGAATGTCGCCAACCTGATGCTGGCTCGCGCCACTGGTCGGAGCCGGGAGATCGCCATTCGTACCGCGCTCGGCTCCAGTCGCGGTCGAGTGATTCGCCAGCTGCTCACCGAGAGCCTGCTTCTGGCGGTGGCCGGTGGCGCCCTCGGCCTGGTGGTTGCGCTCTGGGGCGCCCACGCCCTCGGCAATCTTGCCGCGCTCTATCTGCCCCGCGCCCGCGAAATCGGAATCGATGGCGCGGTGCTCGGATTCACCGCCTTCGCGAGCATGCTGACCGGGATCGTGTTCGGTCTGGTCCCGGCGGTCCAGGCATCCCGCTCCGATCTCCAGACCGTGCTCAAGGCTACCGGACGCGGAAGCAGTGCCGGCCGGTCGCGAATTCGCGGGGCGCTCGTCATCGCCGAGGTGGCCGTCGCACTGGTGCTGGTCGCCGGCGCCGGCCTGTTGCTGCGCAGCTTCGAGCGGCTGGTCGCCGTCGAGCCTGGGTTCGACCCGGCGCGGCTTCTCACCATGCAGGTGTGGCTCCCCTGGCCGAACCAGCCGGAGAAGGGTCGCTTCTTCACTCCGCAGCAGCGCGTCGCCTTCTACGATCGCATCCAGCAGGCGGTACAACAGGTGCCCGGTGTCTCGGAAGTTGCGTTGGCCTCCCGGTTGCCCTTCCGGGGCCAGGCGAGCCGGCCGTTCACCATCGAAGGCAAGCCGCTCGCCGCCGATGAGCCGGCGCCGCGCGCCGAATTCCGCGCGGTGAGTTCCGGTTATTTCGCGACGATGCGGATACCCATCGTGCGCGGCAGCGGTCTCCCGGCCACAGATGACTCACTCTCTGCGGGCGCCGTCGTCATCAACCGGACCATGGCGGAGAAGTACTGGCCCGGTGCAAACCCGGTCGACCGGAGGATTCAGCTCTCCGGGCCGCAGGGACCCTGGTTCACCATCGCCGGTGTCGTCGGTGACGTGCGTCAGATCGCGCCGGAGACACCGGCACGGGAAGAGATGTACGTCTCGCATCGGCGGTTTCCAGGGCAAGAAGTGTCGCTGGTCATCCGCACGAATGCCGACCCGATGGCCTCGAGTGGCGCGGTGCTCCAGGCCATTCATGCCGTCGACGCCGAGCAGCCGGTGTTCGGGGTGATGTCGATGGAGAAGCTGGAGGCGGACGCGAGTGCCCCGCGAAGATTCTCGCTGCTCCTCCTGTCCCTGTTCGCGACAATGGCGCTGCTCCTGTCGGCCATCGGCATCTACGGCGTCATGGCGTACAACACGATGCAGCGCCGGCAGGAAATCGGCATCCGCATGGCGCTGGGCGCTGTGCCGAAGGACGTCTTCGGCCTGGTGGTGGGGCAGGGGATGAAGCTGGTCGGCGCCGGGCTAGTGATCGGAATCGCCGGGGCGTGGGGGCTGAGCCGGGTGCTGCAACGGCAGCTCTATGATATCACGGCTGGAGACCCGGTCACCTATATCGCCGCGGCGGGGCTGCTCGGTCTGGTCGCGTTTGCAGCCAGCTATATCCCGGCGCTCCGCGCCACCCGGGTGCATCCGACCGAATCGATGCGCGGCGAGTGAGCGTCCGGCCTACGGCCACCTGGCCCGGATCCTGACGGTGCGCTCCAGCTCGTCGGCATTCTGGAGAACCTTCTGCCGGAGATCATCCGGCAGCCTGGGATGATCGGCGAGATATCGGTGCACCACTTCCAGCGCCGGCCGGCTGGTCTGGCCGGCGAGGAATCCGCCGAGCCACGACCCCAGGAAGAAGATCCTCCGGTTGGCCTGAATGTAGGGCAATGAATCGAGTGCCGGCCGCAGGTAGGGCAGCGTCAATTCCTCATGCTCGAGCGCATTGAATGCCCCCAGGCTTCCACTTGCCCAATCCTCGTTGAGGGAACGATCGGCAAAGTATCGCCGGAAATAATCGTCCTTTGTCCGAGCGGTGCGGTGTGCTGCACCGGAGACGAATGCATGCCGGCGTCCGTCGGGCGTGGTGTCGCGCGCCGACTGGGTCGCCAGTGCCTGGTCTGCGGCGGGATCGTCGAGCACCAGCAGCCGATCCACCACGCTCCACCGGGTCGGGTCGCGCATCGGCTCGCCGGCCGCCGAGTCGGCGGTGAGAAGGGTCCGCAACCTGGCCACTCCTTCCGGTGACGCCGCCAGTCCGATGAACGCATCGAGCTGGCCACGCCGGATGCCGTAGGGGCGGCTCGGGTCGTTCGCACCGGTCCATAACACGCGCTCCGCGTCCCCGCGCAATCCGGCGGCGGCTTCCGGGGAGAGATAGGCCCGGATGCTCCGTTCCAGCCGGCCGAGCAGCGACGGGACCAGCTGCTCATCCTTCTCGCTGGGGAGCTCCGAGAGCACCAGTCGCGCGAAGCGAGCCGGGTCCATCCGCGCGTCGCGGACCTGGTCCCACAGCGTCCCCCACAGCATGGCTCGGAGGAAGCCGTCTCCGGTGCGTCCCAGCGCGCCGCCCACCAGCGCCGCCATGCTCGACGAGTCGAGGATGGACAGGAAATAGCCGTAGTCCTCGGCGTTGGGAAATATGAATTCGGGCGCGGGTAAGCCCCGCGCCGCGTTCACTGCGGTGACCTCGCGGGTGAGCGTGACGGGCAGCTTCATCGGGGGCCGGCCGGCATAGGCCAGCAGTACCTCGGTGCGCATCGGCCAGGGGGCGCTGCCCGATATGGCCGGCTGCGACGGACGCTGTACCAGCTGGAGAGCGGCGATCTTTCCGCCACGCACTGTAACCCGCGCCTCTACGATCGGCATGCCGGGACGCAACATGAAATTCCGGCCGAAAGCGTCCAGCGGCCGCCCCGCGGCGCGCCCGATCGAAGCCAGCAGGTCCTGCCAGGTGGCATTGGCGTAGGCGTGCGAGACCAGAAAGGCGCGCACCCCTTTCTGGAACGCCGTGTCTCCCACCAGGTAGTTGAGCTGCTTGAGCACACTGGGCGCCTTGTTGTAGACGATCGCGCCATAGGCGCTCTTGGCCTGGTCGAGGTTGCTCATCGACTGCCAGAGCGGCGTCGTTCCGGTGGTCTGGTCGACGCCGTACGCCGCCGGCTTGTTGCCCTGATAAAACGTCTTCCAGGCGTCACTGCCGGGCTCCAGCTCGGCCAGTCCCTTGGCGCCCATGTACGTAGCGAACCCCTCCTTGAGCCAGAGGTCGTCGAACCATTTCATGGTGACGAGGTCGCCGAACCACTGGTGCGCCGTTTCGTGGAGGATCGTCGAGAAGCGCCCCAGCCGGCGGGAAAGCGTCGGCCGCTCCCGGAAGATGAAGCGGTCCTCGTTGTACATGATCACACCAGGGTGCTCCATCCCGCCGAAGGGAAAGGCCGGCGCGAGCAGCATGTCGAATTTCTCGAAGGGGTACCCGCTGCCGAAGTACTGCTCCATCCAGGCGATCGAGCGCTGCTGCAGTGCCAGAAGAGTGTCGGCATCGACTTCCTGAGCACGGGAGCGGCGGAGGAAGACGTTGACGGTGCGCCCCCGCTCGGTCGAGGCAAAGTGGGCCCACGGCCCCGCCGCAAAGGCGATGAGGTACGTGGGGAGGGGACGCGTCTCGGTGAAATGCCCGGTCACCCGATCTCCGCTTGTGTCGGCATGCGCCAGAGAGCCGTTGGCGAGCGCGGTCCACGCCACCGGCGTGATGAGGGTCAGCGTAACCCGCGCTTTCAGATCCGGCTGGTCGAAGCAGGGAAACAGCTGGTTCGCATCGGCGGGAACCAGCAGGGTATAGAGGTAGTCGCTCCGGTCGGCCGGATCGTGCACCTTGATGATGCTGGCGCCGCTCGGGGCAATATCCGAGACGAACCCGATCTCGACGGTGTTCTGGCCGGCCTGGAGCAGCCGGGAGGGCACCTGGAGATGGTTCCCATTGAAGGCCGTCGACGTCAGCGGGGCGCCGTTCACCGTCGCGGCCGTGAGCCGCCGTCCCCGGAAGTCGAGAATCGCGTCACCAGCGCCGGTGCGCACGAAACGCACCGTCACTCGGCCCACCGCGCTGTCCGGCGCGGTGACGTCGAGGCTCAGGTCGTACCGGACCTCGTGCACCGTGCCGGAGCGCCAGGTCGCCAGCTCGTGGGAGATTCCGTGCCCCATGTACGATGCAGGTACGGCCTGGGCGGATAGCGGTGATGCCAGGGCGAGGAGTACAGCACCGGCGGCGAGTGTGTGCATAAGGAAAAGATAGCGCCCCCCTACCTCCTCACTCCCCTCTCCTAACTCCGATTTTCCATCCTGAATTCGAGCACCGGTCCCCCCTCTCCCAGCTGCACCAGATCGCCGATCCGGACCGCCATGGCCGCCTGGACTCGCTCCCCGTTCAAGAACGTCCCGTTCCGGCTTCCCAGGTCGATCAGCATGAACCCCTCGACGTCGTCCCCGTTCCGGGTGATCCGCGCGTGATGCCGGCCCACCACTCCATCCAGGCGGGGGTCGAACCTGACGGCTGCCGAGGGGGCCCGCCCCAGGATCAGCTCCTGGTGCGCGCCGAGGGGAATGATGTCGACCTCGGTGGCCCGGGAGCCGCTTATATGGCGGAGGATGATATGGAGCATGTTCTGAAAGGCGCAAAAGGAGGACGCGGCTGATCACCCCTGCGTCTTGGGAAGCTTGGCGCGGTACTCCGCCTCCTGGGCGGGCCGGCCCCACCGGCGATACAACTCCGCCAGCGCCTTGACGGCATCCTGGGTCCGCGGATGGTCCGGCCCCAGCCCCGCGAGCACCAGGCCGTATCCGTGCAGCAGAACCCGCTCGGCGTCGGCGTAACGCGCGGCCCTGGTGTAGTGCTCCCCCAGGTGGCGCTCGGAATTCCCCACCAGCCAGTGGGTCGGAGGATAGATCTTCCGTCGCAGCGCGACGCACTCCTCGATCGCGGCGCCGCCCTCGTCCATCCGGCCCAGCCCGTCGAGGCTCTTTCCGTAGATCAGCAGTGCCGCCGGAATGACCGGATGGGTATCCGGCAACGACCCTCCCCGGTTGGCGAGTATCTGGCTGCTCCGGTCCACCGCTTCCTGAAAACGGCCGTGCTCCATCAGGAATGTGGCGTAGCCGAGCAGCGTAAAATTGTAGTCGGGATGCTTGGCGCCGAGCAGCTTGAGCCGGAGTGCCAGCACTTCCTGGAACGCCGAATCGGCCGCGGTGCCCTTGCCCTCGAAATCCAGCGCGGCGGCCAGGGCGCCCAGCGCATCGGCGAGTGCCGGGTTAGGCTCCGGGTGGTTGCGGCGGAGAATGGCCACCGCCGCCCGATGCAGTGAGTCCGCCTCGCCCCAGCGGTTCTGCTCTCCCACCGAGACGGCGACGTTATTCAGGCTCGACGCCACGTTGTCGGAGCGCTCCCCTTCCAGCGCGCGCCGGAGCGCCAGTACCTCGCGATGCAGCGCCTCCGACGCGGGGAGCCGGCCCCGGTCGTGCTCGAGGCTGGCGCGGCTGGACAGGATGTCCACCAGGAGCAGGTCGGGATTGCTGGAGAGTCGGCGCTTGGTGTCTGCCGCGGTCACGAAATAACTGTCGGCCCGTTCAATCTCGCCCTTCCGGGCAAAGAGGGAGCCGAGATGGAAAAGGCCGCGCACGGCGGAGACGCTGGCGGCGCCATCTACCTGGCGGGCCAGGTCCAGCTCCTTGCGAAAATGCGGCTCGGCGTCGTCGAACCGCCCCAGGCTGAGGTAGCTCTGGCCCACCACCGCCTCGAGTTCGCCGCGGACCCCGGGCTGATTGGCCAGCCCGCTATCCATTTGTGCCGCGGCCTGGGCCAGCACTTCGGACACCGGCACATCCCGGCCTCCGGTGGCGGGCTGAACCGAGCTCAATAGCTGCTGGAGAAATCCGCTGACCGACAGCGCCTTGGTCCGCTCGATCCGCATCCGGCGGGATTCCCGCGCCGTGGCAATCGCTCCGCCCGCGAGCGCGAGGAGAACTAGTATCGATGCGGCCACGGCCGCGGTGTTGCGCTGCACGAATTTCCGGATTCGGTACCCGACCCAGTCGCGCTCCGCCGCTACGGGACGCCCGGAGAGGTAGCACTGGAGATCTTCTCCCAGCGCTTCCACCGATCCGTAGCGGCGTTCCGGTTCTTTGCGGAGCGACTTGAGCGTGATGTTGTCGAGCTCGCCCGAGAGCAGCCGGGCCAGCCTCGGTGCGGAGCGCTCACCCGCGTGGACTGCCGCCGCATCGGTGACCACGCTGCTGGGACGCGGCGCCGGCTGGTCCAGGGCCCGTGCGACGTCCGCCATGGACCGCCCCACCATGTGGGGACGCCGTCCCGCCAGCAGCTCGAAGAGCACTACGCCCAGGGAATAGACGTCGGTTGCCGTGCTGAGCTGGTCCCCCCGGATCTGTTCGGGACTGGCGTATTCCGGCGTGAACGCGCGGGCGTCGCCCTGGGTCAGTGGAATTCCGTCGGCGGCGGGCTCGTCGCCCAGCAGCTTGG
Organism: Gemmatimonadales bacterium; assembly: GCA_041691095.1. Classification (GTDB taxonomy): domain Bacteria; phylum Gemmatimonadota; class Gemmatimonadetes; order Gemmatimonadales; family GWC2-71-9; genus JABFSM01. The sequence continues at coordinate 851 of JBEPVJ010000075.1, read as the reverse complement.
CGATGCCGAAGTCGAGCAGCTTCACGGTGCCGTCGGAAGTAACCAGGATGTTCGCGGGCTTGAGGTCTCGATGGACGATGAGATTCTTGTGGGCGTGCTGGACCGCGGCGCATACCTGGCGGAACAGCGCGATGCGCCGGGAAATCGGAAGCGCGCGGGCGTCGCACCAGGCGGTGATCGGCTCGCCTTCGATGAACTCCATGACCAGGAAGGGTTGGCCATCGGGAGTAATGCCGCCATCCACCAGTGTGGCGATGTTGCGGTGCTCGAGGCTGGCCAGGATCTGGCGCTCCCGGCGGAAGCGGGCCAGGGTGAGCTCGGAGTCGAGCCCGCGCTGCACCAGCTTGATTGCCACCCGTTTGCGATACTGGTCGTCGGCGCGGACCGCCTCATAGACCGCGCCCATCCCACCGGTGCCGACCAGCCGCACCACCTCGTAGGACCCGAGCCGCTGTCCGGCGGAAAGCCCGCCCCCGCCCTGCGCACGGAGCGGCAGGCCGACGGGGTTGTCGAGGAAGGTGTCGGTCGACTCACCCGCGGCGACCAGCTGGCGCACCGCTTCCCGCACCTCCGGATCCCACCCCGTCGCGGCATCGAGCCAGGCCCGCCGTCGGTCGGCGGGCTGCTCCATCAGAAGGTCAAAGAGCTCTCGAATCTGGAGGAGTGGATCAGCTGGTTGGGTCATTCTCCCCGCGGCTCCCCTTGGACTGGAGGGCATTCATCAGCCAGGCGCGCGCAAAGCGCCAGTCCCGCGTCACCGTGGCGGTGGAGATGTCCAGCACCCTGGCCACTTCGCTGATCTCGAGGCCCGTGAAGCATCGCAGCTCCACCACCTGGGCCCAGCGGGGATC
>JBEPVJ010000074.1:0-7865 GCA_041691095.1 Gemmatimonadales bacterium | reverse complement strand
GGTACCAGGCCTGGACCATGACATCGCGCCCGGGAATGGGAATCAGAGAGCCGTTGTGCGCCACGCAATTCTCGTTGGCCGTCTGCGCGGCGGGCATCTTGTAGTAGCTCTTGAACGTCATCTTGCCGTTGTTCAGCGCAAAGATCGCATCGGCGCCCCACTGGTATTTGTCGGTGGCGCGGCAGCGCGGCGCCGTGCCTCCACCCCACTCGTCGGAAAAAAGAATCTTGGTGCCGTCGTTGTTGAACGTGGCCGAGTGCCAGAACGAGAAATTCGAATCGGCGACGGCGGCGATCCGCTTCGGATTGGCGGCATCCCGGATATCCAGCAGCAGGCCGTATCCGCCACAGGCCCCGCCCGCCAGGCCGATGGCGGGATTCACGGTGATGTCGTGGCACTGGGTGGGCCCTGACCTGGCACGCGCGGCCCGTGCCGCCGAGTCCGCGGCGGAGAGTGCCGGTCGTTGGCGCGCGTCGGCGGGATTTTCGGCGTGGCGCGCCGGCGCAGAGAGATCGTTGAAGATCCGCGGTGAGCTGACCACCTTCGCCTGTTCCGGCGCGGCCAGCGGCACCTTGATCACCTCGATGCGGAACAGTGCGCTGGTAGGGTCCTGGTCCAGCGGTGCGCCAGAGCAGCCGGGCAGCTCACTGGGCGAACGCACCGGGGCCGATCCCGAGACGTAGACGTAGACATTGGCGGAGTCGTTCGGATCGGTCACCACCGTGTGAGTATGCGATCCCCGGCAGGTCTGCACATTGGCGAGGTATTTCGGATGACCCATGTCGGTGATCTCGAAGATCCGCACGCCGCGCAACCGGTCCTGACTCACCGAATCGGTCACCCCCTGGAGCCCGCAATCCAGGCGCCCGCTGGTGGCTTCCCCTGAGACGAACATCAGGTTCTTGTAGACCGAGACATCGCTCTGGGAACCGGGACAAACGTAGGCGCTGCGCAGGGTCGGCTTGGCGGGATTGGAAATATCCCAGACCTGCACACCGCTGTAGTTGCCCTGGATGGCGTACTTCCCGCTGAACGCAAGGTCGGAGTTGAAGAGCCGCCGGTCGCCCGGAGTACTCGGGTTCATGAATTGCGCCGAAGGAGGTGTTTTCGATATGACCCGCAGGTTCCACCGGGCCTCAGCAGCATCCATCCAACCCGCGCGCAGACCCACCCTCGGATCGGGAGCGGGCGCGGTCATCGACATGTCGGCAGCGGGAGAAGGTCCTCCCCCTGCAGACGAATAGGAGGAGGAGCACGCCGCCGCTGCGAGCGATCCGGCGCTGATACAGGCAAGGACCGCCGCACGGTGACGCATCATGGATTTCCCTCGGAAGGCAGCGCCGCGAGCATGAGATTCATCCGGTCGATCTCGGTGATCTGGTCGACGTGGACGTCGGAAGCAAATTTGAAAACGTTGTCGTCCTGGGCGGCGCCGGTGGCGCCGAAGAGCTGCTCCACCATGGTGACCGCGCCCTGGTGATGCTGAACCATGAAAGTCAGGAACAGCCGATCGAACTGCGGCCCCCTCGCCGCGTCGAGCCGCGCCAGCTGTTCCGCGGACAGCATGCCAGGCATGCGCATCGGGCGATTCATGCCCGGCATCATGTCGTGCGAGGCATCCCCGTCGGGTACCGCTTCGTGGCGCTCCCGGAGCCAGCGCTGCATCAAGCCGATTTCGTCGCGCTGGCCCACCACGATCCGCTCGCAGAGGGCGAGGACCGCGCGGCTTGCGTCATGTGAAGGCGCCCACCCGGCCATGAGCACCGCTTGGGCGTGATGGCCGATCATGCCCGACATGAAATGAACATCGGCGGTGGTATACGCGGGGCGGCCGCTGTCGGCGGCCGCCATGGCCGCGGGAGAAAGCACCGGACCGCGACGGGAAGCGGGGGCGCCGCAAGCCGCGAGAATGACGACGGTCAGACCTGCCGCGAAGGCACGCGGAGAGGATCTGTGCATGGCTCTCAGTCTGGTAGCTTTCGCTTGGATACTACGGGATACGGCTGGGAAGGGTAAGCCGTTGGGCGTCTATCTGGTACATCGCAAACGCCCAGTACCGCCGCGGTCTCATCCGCGGACCGCTCCAGCCCGCATCGCGCAGTTGTTTGCCGATAAGACCGTTGAACATTCCATGCCCGGTGAGGAGAACCGAGTGGTGCGCCGCCGCGAGTTCGATCAGCGATGTCGCCGCCAGCGCCGCTCGGTCTCGCGCCTCGGCCAGGTTCTCCACTCCAGGCGACCAGCCGCAATACCAGGCGATTCTCGCCAGGGTGGTCCAGGCCTTGGGACGCATCCGCACGCCCGAGTGGATTTCGGTGGGCAGGGAAACCTCACGGTACTCCGGGTCGACCACCGGCGGCGCGCCGGGAGCGACCGCCGCCGCCGACTCGAGTGAACGGCGGAGGGTGCTCGCCGCGACCACACCACTCGATTGGGCAACGCGCACCAGCTCCGCCGGTGGCGGAAAACCTCGATCGATGGGCGCCTCATCCCGTCCCTTCGACCACTCGGCGACCTCGCGGCCCGCGATCGGAGTCCGGGTGTCGCAGACGGGCCTGCCATGCCGAGCCAGTACGATAACGCGCAAATCACGACTCGCAGCAGAGGGTTGACGACTCCCCAATCTATATTGCGGCTTCCCCTCCCTGTGAGAACGGCATGAAGCGAGCCTTCGCAGCCCTTGGTCTGGCGCTGATCGTGCTGGTCGTCGTTCTCGTGGTGCGAACCCTCCAGGTGCCGTCGCCGGCCCCCGCCTCGAGCTCCGCCGCTGCCGGCCTGCAGATCGACACCGTGGCTGCCGCCGAGCGATTGGCCGGCGCCATTCGTTTCCCCACGGTGTCCTACGCCTCTGGACAGCCGATCGACACCGCCGCCTTTCTCGGTCTCCACCAGTACCTCGTCACCAGCTTTCCCCTGGTGCATGCCAGGCTGACTCGCGAGCTGGTGAATGGCCTGTCCCTGATCTACACCTGGCAGGGCGCCGACTCCACGCTGCCTCCGGTCGTGTTGATGGGCCACATGGACGTCGTGCCAGTCCCGGTGCCCAATCTGCCCCAGTGGACCCACCCACCCTTTTCCGGCGCAGTGGCCGAAGGGTCGGTCTGGGGGCGCGGCACGCTGGATGACAAGGTCACCGTGCTCTCGACCCTGGAAGCGGTCGAGGGCCTGCTGCGGGAAGGGTACCAGCCGCCCCGCACCGTGTATCTCACCTTCGGACACGACGAGGAGGTCAGCGGCCGATACGGCGCTCACGCGATCGTGGATCTACTGGTGTCGCGTGGCGTGAAGCCGGCGCTGGTCCTGGACGAGGGCGGCTTCATGGCGACCGGCGTCATCCCCGGCGTGGCGGGAAGGACCGCGATCGTCGGGATTGCCGAGAAGGGTTACGTGAGCCTGCGACTGCGGTCCAGGGCAGCCGGCGGGCATTCCTCGACCCCTTCCGCACGCACCGCTATCGGCGCGCTGAGCCGGGCGATCGCCGCGCTGGAGGCGCATCCTTTCCCGTCATCCATCGAGGGCCCCACCCGCGGGACCCTCGTCGCGATTGCGCCGTACACCCCGTTTCTGCCGCGCATGGCCCTCGCCAATCTCTGGCTCACCGGGCCGGCCGTCGAAATGATGATGCGTCGCTCTCCGCTCGGCGCCGCGATGCTCCGTACCACCACGGCGCCAACCCTTCTTTCCGCCGGCATCAAGGACAACGTCCTGCCGCCCGAAGCCGACGGCGTGGTCAATTTCCGGATCCGCCCCGGGGAGACGGTCGCCTCGGTCACGGCCCACGTGCGCGATATCATCGCCGATTCCATGATCGCGGTGGAGCTGCTCGACAGCGTCGGAGTCGATCCTTCACCGGTATCCGACGTCCACTCGACCGCGTATGCGCTGATCGCGGGCACCATCCGGGACATGACGCCCGGGCGGCAAGTGCCCGTGCTGCCATATCTCGTGATGGGCGGCACCGATGCGAAATTCTGGAGCTCGCATACCGACCGCGCCTTCCGGTTTCTGGCGGTGCCGCTGGGCGATGGCGACCTGGAGCGGATCCACGGCGTAAATGAGCGGGTGCCCGTGACGGACTATGCGACCGCGGTCGGCTTCTTTGCGAGGCTGTTGCGAGGGATCGACAAGCTCTAGGTCAGGGGCTCACGCCCGCGCCAGGCCAGGTAGACCGGCACGCCGGTGAGCGCCAGGACATAACCCGCTCCCGATGTGGCCGGGGTGAGGTAGGCCAGGTCCACGATCAGCAGCACCGCCAGGGTGATGTATACCAGCGGCACAACCGGATAACCCGCCGTGCGGTAGGGCCTTTCCAGGCCGGCCAGCTTCCGGCGCAGGACCAGCACCGCTCCCACCATCAGCGCGTAGAAGACCAGGTCCACCGACACGATGTACTCCAGCAGCTGGGTATAGACGTTCCCGTACGTGACCGCGCCGGTGCGTGGGTCGTGCGTCGCGGTGCGGAACAGGGTCAGAACTGCCGACCAGACACCCAACACCAACAGGGCTGTCGCCGGCACCCGCCGGGCATTCAACGTTCCAATCCGGCGGAAGAACAGCCCATCCCGCGCCATGGCGTAGCTCACCCGGGCCCCCGCCAGGATCAGGCCATTGTTACAGCCGAAAGTCGAAATCACGATCGCCCCGGCCATCAGCAGCGTCCCCACCGGCCCGAACACCGCCTGCATCGCGGCAGTCGCCACCCGGTTCTGGGGCGCGTTCTGGATTCCCGGCAGGGGCAGCGTCATCACGTAGGCGAGATTGGCCAGCAGATAGAGCGCCACCACCAGCGCGCATCCGGCCAACAGGGCGCGCGGAAGGTTGCGGCCCGGGTTCTGGACCTCTCCCGCGGCGAAAGTGACATTGTTCCAGGCTGACTGCGCGAAGAGCGGGCCCACCATCGCGCGCCCCAGGAGCATCGCCAGAGCGATTCCGCCGGCGGTCGCCAAACCCGGCTGAGCCACCTGCGGGTTCCAGCCATTGGCCCACGGATTCCACCACGAGGATGTGAACGCCGCGGCTCCGTGGTTGACCCCCACGGTGAGCCCCACCACGACGAGCCCGATCAGCGCGCCGGTCTTGGTGAAGGTGAAGACATTCTGGATCAATCGTCCCACGCCGAGCCCACGGGTATTGACCAGGGTGAGCAGCAGAATCATCGCGACGGCGGTGAGCTGCTGGGTCGAGAGGCTCACCGCGTAACGGCCGACCGCGATCGGCTCGATCAGGTAATGGGTGCCGGACACCCACGGCACCATGACCCCCAGAAAATTGGCGAACGCTACCCCGACGGCCGCAATGGTGCCGCTCTGAATCACCAGCAGCAGTGCCCACCCGAACAGAAATCCCGCCGCCGGCCCATATGCCTCCCGCAGGAACACATATTGGCCGCCGGCGCGGGGCAGCATGGCGGCCAGCTCGGCGCAACAGAGCGCGCCGGTGATGGTGAGAATTCCGGCCAGCCCCCATGCCACCAGTAGCCACCCCGGCGCCCCGACCAGCCGCGATGACTCCGCGGACACCAGGAAGATCCCCGAGCCGATCATCGAGCCGACGACGAGCATGGTGGCGTCGACCAGACCGAGCCGGCGTTCCAGGTGGGGCGCGTCCTGCTTCATGGCAGCCACCAGTCCGAGAGACGGAACGAGCCAGGAGAATACGCGCCTGAGACTATCAGCCGGCTCCGCCCCCTTCGGCGATGAGTCGCAGGGCCGCGCTCACGAAAAGACGGGATATGGCGCCATGCGGGACCGGTCAAGCCGCTAGTGGCCCAGAAAATCTCCGATGCGCTGATTCAGGAACGCCAGATCGGCGGGGTCGATACCCGCGCCGGCCGGGTGTCCCCAGAGCGACGGAATGGGAGTGAAGGTCACGTGGGGAATGAAGCGCGCCTCGTATCGCGCATCGGTCACCGGAAAATACATGTCGGATTCCGAAGGCATGTAGAGGAATGGCACTTTGATCGAGCCAAGCGCCTTCTCGACACTGCCGTCGAAGCCGCGCGTCATCCCGACATCGTGCTGCTCCCAGGTGCGTGCCTGGAGGATGAGGTCGTTGGCATCCGCTCCAGGGATGAAATTCTTGCTGAGATTGGACACAAACGCTGCGAGCGTAGTGCCGGGAGGGCTGATCTGGTGCCACAGCTCCTGGCGCCACCATTCCTGCGAGAACAGCCAGCCGCTCCACACCAACCCGAAGAGCTCGATGCCCTGCTTCGGCTCGGCGGTATACTCCCCTCCTTGAAAACCGGGGTCGAGCTGGATCGCCGCAATTTGCGCCTCGAGCCGGACCACTCCGTGTGGCCAGCACTTGGCGGTCCCGGATGTCGCGACGATGCGATCGGAGAAATCGGGGTAGCTCACCGCCCACTGGAATGCCTGCTCGGCACCCATCGAGAAGCCGACGAGCGCGTGAAGATGGGTAATTCCGAGCTCCTCGACTAGGAGCCGGTGGACCGCCTCCACATTGTCGCGAATCGTCGCAACGGGAAACCGCGGACCGTGAAACGGCTCCGGCGTATTGCTGGGCGAAGAGGAATGCCCGTTGCCGAACAGCTCCGTCGCCACCAGAAAGTACTTCGCGGTATCCAGGGCGCGGCCGGGGCCAATGAGCCATTCGTACCCGTGATGGTTGGCCATGTAGTGCGAGGGCAGCAGGATCGCGTTGTCCCGCGCGGCGTTGAGCCTTCCATAGGTGCCATACACCACCGAAATGCCCGGCACCGTGGCACCGCTCTCGAAAGTGAAGTGAGCGAGTGTGAAGGAATGGTGCGCGGCGCGGTCGGGCTGCTGCCGGTCCTGGGCGAGGGCGGGCCGGCTCAGCGCAACAGCCGCCAGCAGCAGCAGGACGGTTCCCTGGCGACTCAAGAAATCACCACCGCGAACGAGAGCCCATCGTAGCCCTTCATGCCTACGGTCTGCAGGATCGTGGCCGAGAGACGCGGGTTAGCGGCCACTGCCTGGTTGTACCGACGGACGGCCCGCACATTCTCATCGGCACTGGTGGCGTCGGCGACCGCGCCGTTCCGCACGATATTGTCGGCGATGATCACACTGCCTTCCTGTACCAGCGGCATCACCAGCGTCAGATATTCGGGGTAGCCGACCTTGTCGGCGTCGATGAATACCAGATCGAATGGAGGCCCACCCTCGGCGGCCAGCTGGCGCAGCGTCTCGCCCGCCGCTCCCACCCGGATCTTCACTTGCTTCGCCAGACCCGCGCGCTCCAGATTGGCGCTCGCGACCGCGGCATGCGACGGACTCAGCTCGAGAGTGGTGACCTGGCCGCCGGGCGGAAGCCCTCGCGCAAGCCAGATCGTGCTGTAACCGCCCAGCGTGCCGATTTCGAGCACCCGGCAAGCCCGGCAGGCGCGCACCAGGAGCGAAAGCAGCTTGCCTTGCGGCGGTGACACGCTGATCGCGGGAAGTCCCGCGGAATCGCTTTCGGCGAGCGCGGCGGCGAGCGCCGAATCCTGCTGCACCAGCAGATCCGTGACGTACTCGTCCACCGCGGTCCATTGTTCCTTCATGACCGACCTTTCTCTAGAATGACCGCTCGTCTGCCGTGGGACCGTAGATCGACGGAATCGGAATATCCAGCAGCCGGAGATATACCGTGAGCTGGCCCCGATGGTGGCTCAAGTGGCTGATGTGGGTCCGGAGTACCACGCCACGCGGCGCAGTCATGAAGACCTGGTCCTTTCGTTTGAGCGACCACGGCACCGCATAGTCGGAGTCTTTGGAGGCGGCGATCGCGGCTCGCGCCTCTCGCACATTATGATCGAAGCCCGCGAGCAGCGTCTCCGTCTTTTCGAAGGTGTACGCCGGCGCGGTGGCCAGGTCGAGGGAAGTCTCCTCAAGCGTATTGGC
>JBEPVJ010000073.1:0-7914 GCA_041691095.1 Gemmatimonadales bacterium | reverse complement strand
ACACCGACCGGCAGCACGCTCCCGACCCGCACGTGCACCGGCGAGGCAGCCAGCGTGTCGGAGCTGCCGTCTCGTCGCACCAGCACCGGACCGGGCATCTTGAGGAGATGGTCTCCGGGATACCAGAAGACCATCGGATACCGCACCAACGTCCCCTCGCGCTGCACCTGCACGATGGCCGGCCCGAGCTGCTGACCCAACGCCCCAATGCTCCACGGCTGCGGGCGCAGCACCCCGGTGCCTACGCTCGGCACGGTCCGCTCGACCCACACGGTGTCGCCGACACTCGGCAGCGGAGCCTGGATCACCGCTTCGCTCCCCGGTGCCGCCGCCGCGCTCCGAACGCCCGGCGCAGCACCACACCATAGTCGGCGGCGACGTCGAGCGAGATCTGCTGCACCCCCGCGCTGCGCAGCCGCTCGGTACGCTGGGTACGACGGGCCTCTGCCGCGGCGCGCCAGCGGCGCAGCGCAGCCGTGCTACCGGTATTGACCAGTGCTCGACGCCCGTTCTCCGCGTCTTCCATCTCGATCCAGCCTCCCCGGGGCGGCTCCAGCTCGCGGGGATCATCGACAGTGATCGCGATCACCTCGTGGCGCACCGCCAGCTCCCGCAGCGCCTTCTCCCATCCCTCGGCCAGAAAGTCCGACAGGAAGATCACGACGCTGCGCTGACCCAGGACATTCGACGCGTAGTGGATGGCCTGCACCAGGTTGGTTCCCCGCCGCTCGCTCTGGAAGGCGAGCAGATCACGAATCAGCCGAAGCGCGTGGCGGCGACCTTTGGCCGGCCGAACCACATGCTCCACCTTGTCGCTGAACAGCAGCGCGCCGACGCGGTCCTGCTCACGGGCACCGGCCAGCGCCAGCACCGCCGCGACCTCCGCCGAACGGGCGGCCTTGGTGACCGGTGTACCGACGCGGGTCGAGGCGGACTGATCGACCACGAGCAGCAGCGTCAGCTCGCGCTCTTCGGTGAAGATTTTTACGTGGGGTGAGCCGAGCCTGGCAGAGACATTCCAATCGATGGCGCGGAAGTCGTCACCCTGCTCGTAGGCACGCACTTCGGCAAACTCCATCCCCTGCCCGCGAAAGACGCTGCGGAATTCGCCGGAGAACAGCGAATCCACGACGCCGCGGGTCCGCAGGGCGATGCCCTTGACCTGCTTGAGGAGCTCGGCGGGGACGGGGGTCATAGAGAGCGGAGAGGCGAGATGCGAGAAGGGGAAGGCGCTCGCCTCTCACGGGTCAGGGCGCTTTCACCGCGCTGAGAAGCTGGGCGATGACCGCTTCGGAAGACACGTCTTCCGCCTCGGCCTCGAAGGTGAGGACCAACCGGTGACGCAGCACATCGGGAGCCAGCACGCGGATGTCTTCCGGCACCACGAAGGTGCGCCCCTGCAGGAAGGCATAGGCACGGGTCGCCTGGGCGAAAGAGATCGACGCGCGCGGCGAGGCGCCGAAGGCGATCAGCGGAGCCAGTGCCGGCAGGCCGACGGTGGCCGGCTCCCGGGTCGAGCGCACCAGGTCCACGATGTAGTCCACCAGCCGCTGATCGAGATGAATGCCGGCGATCGCCTTGCGCGCCGCCAGGATTCCGGCGGGGTCGAGCACCCGCTTGACGGGGATTGGATCGCCGCCGCTCATGCGGACCAGCACCTCACGCTCCTCGAGGCGGGTGGGATATTCGACTCGCACCTTGAAGAGAAACCGGTCTAGCTGCGCCTCCGGGAGCGGATAGGTGCCTTCCTGCTCGATCGGATTCTGGGTGGCCAGCACCAGGAACGGCTCGGGGAGCGGATAGGTGGTGCCGCCGATGGTGACCTGGTGCTCCTGCATGGCCTCGAGCAGCGCCGACTGCACCTTGGCGGGCGCGCGGTTGATCTCATCGGCCAGCACGATGTGCGCGAAGAGCGGACCCTTCTTGGGATAGAACTCCTGGTTCTTTGGATCGAACACCATGGTCCCGACGACGTCCGCCGGGAGCAGATCAGGCGTGAACTGAATTCTGGAAAAGGTGGCGTGCAGCACCTCGGCAAGGGTGCGCACCGCCAGCGTCTTGGCCAGACCGGGAACGCCTTCCAGCAGCACGTGTCCCCCGGTGAGCAGGCCGATCATCAGCCGCTCCACCATGACGGTCTGCCCGACCAGGCGTCGCCCGACTTCCTCCGTCACCTGACGGAGGGGAATCGATTCGAGCGCGGGACTGTCGGATCGGGGAACCGGCTGGGCCATCACAAACCTCGAGGTGAAAACCGGGAGTTACTTGATCGCCTTGTAAATGGCCTTCTCTTCGGCCGGCGTGAGCGCACGCCACTTCCCGACAGGGAGCTCACCCAGACGAATCGGCCCATACGAAAGCCGGGCCAGGCGCTCGACTTTGAGCCCGAGCTCCTCGGCCCAGCGCCGCACGATATGCTTGCGACCTTCCGCGAGGGTGACGTCCACGATGCTGCGTCCCTCCACACCCGGACGGACTCGAACCGCGAGGGGTTCCACCGGACGGCCTTCCACCACCACGCGCCCCTTGGCCGCCTCGGCGATCTCGGAGGTGGGGCGGCCGTGGACCAGCGCGGTGTAGCGGCGGGGCACATGATACTTGGGATGGCTGAGGCGCTGTACCGCGTCTCCATCCGTGGTAAGCAACAGCAGGCCGGTCGTCATCACGTCGAGCCGGCCGACGTAGGTGAGGCCTTCGCCCTTCGGGACGAAGTCGAAGACCGTCCTGCGGCCTTCTTCGTCCTGCGCCGTCGTGACGACGCCGAGCGGCTTGTGAAACATGATCCACTTCTTGGGCTTCTGATTGACTCGCTTGCCCTTGACGGTGATCACCTGCTTGTCGGGATCGACCTTGGAGCCGAGAGTGGCAACCTCTCCATCCACCCGAACCACGCCATTCTCGATGAGTACCTCGGCGGCGCGACGGGAGGCGACACCTGCCCGCGCCAGGGCGCGCTGCACCCGCATCAAGGTCATGCGTCCGCCGCGACGTAGGCCGCCGAATCATCGTCGGGGCCGGCGGTCTCGACCTTGTACGGCTGCAAGGCGATGGTCAACTCTTCAGCGCGAGGAAGATTCGCCAGATCGGGAAGCCCCAGCAGCTCGAGAAAGAGTGGCGTCGTGCCGTACAGCAGCGGCCGGCCCAGGCCTTCGCTCCGCCCGGTGATTTCAATGAGGCCGCGCTCCTGTAGTGAGCGCAACACGCCGCTGGCCGAGACACCGCGGATCTCCTCGATCTCGGCCCGGCCCACCGGCTGCCGATACGCGATGACCGCGAGGGTCTCCAGCATCGCTGCGGTCAGCCGCGGCTGGCGCCCGCCGAGCTGGGCCCGCTCGATCGCGGCGGCAAACGCGGGGCGAGAGAGGATCTGGTACCCTCCGCCCAGCTCCGCCAGCTCCACGCCGTGGCCGTCGAAGTCGTAGTGCTCCCGGAGCTGCTCGAGGGCGACGCGCACCTCGTCGAGCGACGCGTCGGGATCGAGGATAACGAGCTCTTCGGCCGTGACGGGCCGGGCCGCGGCGAAGAGCGCGGCTTCAATCAGCTGGGCGAGGGGATTCACGGCGAATCACGAGCGGCGCAAAGACCGCGGGTTGAGTCATGAAGCACTGGCCGCGCTTGGCGAGCTCGAGCAGTGCAAGGAGGAGCGAGAGCACATCGGTAATCGTGGGCTTGGCGCCGAGCGCTGCGGTCCAGATGAATTCATCACGCTCATCGAGCAGCGCCAGGACCCGAAGCGAAGCGCCCTCGACATTCAGCGGTCGCGCCACCACGCTGTGAAAGACGGGGTGGAGGATCGAGGAGATGACCCGCTCCACCGCGGTGAGCAGATCGAGCAAGTCGAGGGTGAGCGGCGGCGGCGGTAGCTCCGGCGGCGGAGGCAGATACCCGCGGGCAAAGCGGAGGGCCCGCCGGTCCACCGCGCCGCTCATCCAGTGAGCGATCTCGCGGATCTGCTGGTACTCCAGCAGCCGGCGCACCAGCTCGGCCCGGGGATCTTCCCACTCCTCGCCGTCCTGGTTGCGGGGGAGCAGCATCTGCACCTTGAGGCGTACCAGGCGGCTGGCCATCTCGAGATAATCCGCGGCCTGGTTGAGCCCGAGATGCTTGATGGCGAGGAGGAACTGATCAGCGATTCGCGCGATCGGAATGTCGGCGATATCGATCTGCTCTTCGCGAAGCAGGTGGAGCAGCAGATCGAGCGGACCATTGAAGGCGTCGAGCCGAACCACGAAGCCCAGGCCGCCAAGGATCGCCGCGGCATCGGAAGTAGAAGGCGTCGGCACGGCGTCCAGAGCATCCGGAAGCATGGTGGTTGGCGGGGCCGAAGCGGTCATGCCGGAAAGATGTTCCATCATGGGCTCGACGTCAACTCGACTCCCTTGCGTCAAGATATTGCCGGGACTATACTTAGCCCTTCGCCGGCAGGCCCGCGTGGCCTTGCCATATTACCCGCTTCCTCCGCCCAAGAAATCCAGTGCCGAGAACAAAATCAGCCAAGAAGCAGATGCGTCAGAACAAGACCCACACTGCTCGGAATCGCGCGCAGCGGAGCGAGCTTCGCTCGGCCCTCAAGAAGGTCAAAGGCAGTGGAACGGCGGAAGATCGTGCGCAAGCCGTGAAGCTCGTGGATCGCTCAGGTCGCAAGCGCCTGATCCATCCGAATACCGCGGCCCGGATCAAGAGCAAGCTGGCCAAGGCGGCGAACAAGAAGTAGCAGCAGTCTGAGGTAGAAGTGAAAGGGGGGCTCCGATTGATTCGGAGCCCCCCTTCTGACATCTCACGCCTCGCGCTTCACCCTACAGCGCGGCCAACTCCGCCCCACACCGCTCGCAATACCATTCGGTCGGCCGATTCAGCGAGCCGCACTCACCACACTTGAGCGTCTTCGGCACGGCGGTGCTGCTGGGCCGCTCCTCGCGGTCGAGCGCAGTCGGCGTCGAGGTGGGGATGGGCCGGCTATTGGACGGCGCATCCAGCGTCACCGAGCGGAGGAACGCGAGCTCATCGGTCTGCACAGAAGCCGGCGCAGCCGATGGCGTGGGCGACTGGGGGAAAGGAATCGAGCGATTGGCGCCCGATTCGCGCGGCGGCTTGGGAAGGTTCCCGCCCCGCGGCACGAAGCGCGGTGCTTCAGGACGCGGCTGCGGCACCACCGCCGGGGCCTCGTCTTTCACCAGCGTCAGCGCCGGCTGCTCGAGCGTGTCGTCCATCATCGGGGGGATCTCGGTGCCGTGCGTGATCATGAGATCATGATCCTGGACCGCATGATGAGTCGGCGCAGGCGCAGGCGTCGGTGCGGCATGATGGGCGGGCTGAATCAACGACTGCACCTCTTCGAGGCGCCCGATCTCCCGGGAGAGCCGGTCGAGCTCCTGGTCGAAGCCCTCGATCTTGCCCGAGCTCTCGAGCTCCACCAGCTGCCACTCGTCATCGGAGTACTCACCGACGGTGTGGCGCAGCTCGGCCTCGGCGCGCACCTCGAGTTCCTCCGAACGCAGCTGACCAAACTCCCGAGCCTGCGCCTTGAGTCCATCGAGCGTCGACGAGATGAGATCTGCATGGGTGCCGAGCTGGGTGACCACCTGTGCCAAACGCGCGCGGTAGTCCGCGCGAACTTTATTCCGAACTGATTCCGGTGCTCGCGCGCCGGCTGCATCGAGGCGGTCGAGCCACCCGGTGAGCTGTTGACGGGAGCCAAGCAGGCCCTCGATTTCAGCGATGTTATGCGACTTCTGATCACTCATGCGAACCCCCGGCGGGTCACTGGGTGCAGACTACTCCAAGTCGTTCAATGTAATGAATAAGCGCAATAGGGAAACGTGTCCGCTTCCTTACTGTCAAGAAACAGGTCGGTCTGATCGATTAAAGACCACGCGCCCACCGACGATGGTCATATCTGCCTGCCCCAACAGCGTTTCGCCCAGGAATGGGGAGTTGGTGCTCTTGGAGTGCAAATCCTCTCGACGGACCGCCCATCGCCTTGCTGGATCGAAGACTACGACGTCAGCTGGCGCGCCGATCGCGAGGGTACCACCCGGCAGGTGGAAAATTCGTGCCGGTATCGTGCTCATCCGCGCGAGGAGATCGGGAAGCGTCAGCAAACCGGGCTCGACCAGCTCGCGCAGAGCCAGACCGAGCGCCGTTTCGAGGCCAACGATGCCATTGGGTGCATCGTCGAACTCCCGCTCCTTGGTGTCGTAGTGATGGGGCGCATGGTCCGACGCGATGCAGTCGATGGTGCCGTCGCGGAGGCCCTGGCGAATCGCCTCGCGGTCGGCCGATTCCCTGAGCGGCGGGTTCATCTTGGCGTTGGTATCGTACCCGAGACAGCGCTCGTGAGTCAGGGTGAAGTGGTGGGGCGTGGCTTCCGCCGTCACATTCAGCCCTTTCGACTTGGCCCAGCGGATCAGCTCGACCGACCCGCGAGTGGACATGTGACACAGGTGCACGTGCCCGCCGGTCAGCTCGGCCAGGATGATGTCCCGGGCGACCATGATTTCTTCGGCGGCAGAAGGAATGCCCTTGAGTCCGAGTCGTGCGGCGATCACGCCCTCGTGCATCGCGCCACCCGCGGCGAGCGACATGTCCTCGCAATGATCTGCCACCGGGATGTTGAAGGTGCGGGCGTACTCCAGCGCGGTGCGCATCAGGTGGCTGGTGGCCACCGGCTTGCCGTCGTCACTGACGGCCACCGCCCCGGCCTGCACCATTTCGCCAAACTCGGTGAGTTGCTCCCCCTTCTGTCCGAGAGACACCGCTCCGATCGGATAGACCCGCGCCTTCCCCGCGCGAATGGACTGGCGCAGCACGAAGCCGACGGTCGCCTGGCTGTCGGTGATCGGATCGGTATTGGGCATCGCGCACACCGCGGTGAACCCGCCGGCCGCCGCCGACATCGCGCCGGTGGCGATGGTCTCGGCGTGCTCGAACCCGGGCTCGCGGAAGTGCACGTGCAGATCGATCAACCCCGGCGCCACCACCTTTCCGGTGGCGTCCACCACGTCTACACCCGGATCCAGCGCGATATTGCGGCCCACCGCCTCCACGCGTCCATCCTTGATGTAGAGGTCGGCGACCCCGTCGGTGTTGCGCGAAGGATCGATCACCCGTCCGCCACGAATCAGAAGCTCGGTCATCGATCATCCGCCGGCGACGAGCGCCACTCGGGCGCGCCGCCTGCAAGGAGGTAGAGAACGGCCATCCGGACCGCGACGCCGTTGGTGACCTGGGGCAGGATCACGCTGGCGGGGCCATCGGCCACGTCGCTGTCGATCTCGACCCCGCGGTTCATGGGGCCGGGATGGAGAATCACCACTTCGCGGCCGGCCCGCGCCAGCCGTTCGCGGGTTACTCCGAACACCCGGTTGTATTCCCGGAGCGACGGAATGAACCCGGACGACATCCGCTCCAGCTGCAGCCGCAGCACGTTCAACGCGTCGGCCCAGTCGATCGCCTCTTCGATGCGCGGGATGATCCGCACGCCCAGCTCGGCAAATTCCCGGGGGATCAGCGTTGCCGGGCCGCAAATAGCGACTTCGGCGCCGAGCTTGAGCAGTCCCCAGATGTTGCTGCGGGCCACGCGGCTGTGCAGTACGTCCCCGCAGATCGCCACCTTGAGTCCGGCGATCTTACCGAACCGGTCCCGCAGGGTCAGGAGATCGAGCAGTCCCTGGGTCGGGTGTTCGTGCCGTCCGTCGCCGGCATTGATGACGTTGGACCGAATCCGCTGCCCGAGAAATTCCGCCGCGCCGCTCGACGGGTGCCGGATCACCACCATGTCGATCCGCATTGCTTCGAGATTGCGCGCAGTATCCACCAGCGTCTCACCCTTCGAGACCGAGGAGCCGGTGGTCGCCACGTTGACGGTATCGGCGGAGAGGCGCTTCTCGGCGAACTCGAAAGAGATCCGGGTGC
>JBEPVJ010000072.1:0-7927 GCA_041691095.1 Gemmatimonadales bacterium | reverse complement strand
GGCGGCGTCCTCGGCGTCGTCATTGCATGGGCCGGTACCTCGTGGTTTGCCAACCTGCTCACCGACTCGAACGCGCCTTACTGGATCAACGTGCGGCTCGATCCCGCGGTGCTGTTCTTCTGCGCCGGCGTCACCGCCATTGCGGCGCTGGCGAGCGGAATCATCCCTGCCCTCCAGGCCACCAAGACCAGCGTCAACGCCGTGCTCAAGGATGAGGGGCGCGGCACGTCGTCACTCAGGCTCGGCCGATTCAGCCGAGGCCTGGTCATGGCGGAGCTGGCGCTCTCGGGCGGGCTCCTGGTGGGAGCTGGTTTCATGATCCAGAGCGTAGTTCATTTGTCCAAATTCGACTACGGAGTACCGATCCAGAACGTCTTCACCGCGCGGCTGGGCCTCTTCGAGTCGACCTATCCCGATTCAGCCAGCCGGCGCCGATTCTGGTCCGAGCTGGAGGAGCGGCTCGCCGAGGTCCCTGGACAACGCGGCATCGCACTCACGACGACGCTGCCCGGCCTGAGCTCGTGGGACCAGCCGTTGGCGCTGGAGGGAAAGACCTACGCCACCGAGCGCGACTATCCCAACACCCGCTTCGTGGCGGTCACCCCGGGATTCTTCCCTGCGTTTGGAGTGCGGCCAGTAGAAGGCCGCCTGCTGGGCAGCGGGGATATCATCGGCGAGCTGCCCGTCGCGGTAGTAACCCGCAATTTCGCTCACAACTGGTTCGGCGCCGAGTCGCCGGTCGGGAAACGCATCCAGCTGGGCGGGCTCAACAGCAAGCAGGCGTGGCTGACCATCGTGGGCGTCGTGCCCAACATCTACTACGACGGCACCGACACAGACCATCCCCTCCGCGCGGCGGTACTCGCTCCGCTGGCCCAGGGTGACTACAGTTTCGTGAGCATCGTGGTCGCCGGCTCTCGCAATCCACTGTCGCTGGCCCAGCCGGTCCAGGCTGCGGTCGCGAGCATCGACAAGGATCAGCCGATCTACTTCGGAAAGACGCTGGCTCAGGCCATCGCTCAGAACGGATGGTTTTACGGGGCATTCGGGACCCTGTTCATGGTTTTCGGTGGAGCGGCCCTGTTCCTAGCCACGATCGGCGTCTATGGGGTGATGAGTTTCTCGGTGTCGCGCCGGACCCAGGAGGTTGGGGTTCGCATGGCGCTGGGGGCCAATCGCGCGGATGTGATGCGCATGTTCCTCAAGCAGGGCGGCCGGCAGATCGTGGTCGGCCTCTCGATCGGGCTGGTGCTGGCGTTCCTGCTGTCCCGGGGGCTCGGTGTCGTGATGTTCAACGTCAACGTGAAGAACCCCGCGATGTACGCGGTCGTCACTCTTTCATTGGCAATCACCAGCCTGCTCGCGGTGGCCATACCGGCCAGGCGAGCGATGTCGGTCCACCCGATGGAGGCCCTGCAACACCAGTAGGCGGGAGTTATACTGATCCGCAGGAGGAATCGTATGGCCAATCTGCGGCTCAAAATGTCCATGTCCCTGGACGGCTTTGTGGCCGGCCCCAACCAGAGTGAAGAGAATCCTCTCGGCGTCGGAGGGACGCGCCTGCACGAGTGGGCCTTCGAGCTGGCGGCCTGGCGCGCGGAGCACGGCATGGAGGGTGGCGTCGTTAACGAGAGCACCGCGGTGGTGGAGGAGTCACGCGCCAACGTCGGAGCCACCATCATGGGCCGCAAGATGTTCGGCGGTCCCGCCGGACCGTGGGATGAGGTCAATCCCTGGAACGGCTGGTGGGGCGTCACTCCTCCGTTTCACCATCGCGTCTTCGTGCTGACCCATCACCCGCGGGATCATCTCATTCTCGAAGGTGGCACCACCTTCACTTTCGTCGACCTCCTCGGCCTGGCCATGGATCAGGCGCTCAATGCGGCCCACGGCAAGGACGTGATGATCGCCGGAGGCGCCGACACCGCCCGACAATTCCTGGCGATGGGCCTGGTGGACGAGATGGAGATCAGCCTGGTGCCCATTTTCCTGGGCAGCGGCGAGCGGCTCTTCGAGAGCGTTGGGCTGCTGCGCGGACTTCACCTGAACCGCACGGTCGCCGCGCCCGGCGTGACTCACTACAAATTCACCAGGGACCTCCCGTCGTGACGTACCGAATCCGCCTCAGCCTGCTCCTCGCCGCGCTAACAACCGTGCCGTCCTTCGTCTCGGCCCAGCGCACGGGCGCAGGCATCACCGCCGCCGACCTCCGCACCCGCCTCCGGCTCATCTCCGATGATTCCATGGGAGGACGGGCCACCGGCTCGTGGGGAGACTTTCAGACCACCGAGTATGTCGCCGCCGAATTCCGGAGGCTGGGGCTGATCCCCGGCGGAGAGAACGGCACCTGGTTTCAGGTGATCCCCTTCTTCCGGCTCCGCGCCGCTGCGGGCAGCCAGATTGTTGCCAACGGAGCGACGCTGCGCCTCGGGCCCGACTTCATCGTGTCGCAGAACCGCGCCATACCTCGGCCCATCGAGGGCCGCGAAACAGTCTTCGGCGGCACGGTCGACGATTCGAGCACCTGGATCTCCGCCGATGCCGCGCGCGATCGCCTGGTGATCATGGCGACGCCTCCCGGGGTTGCCGGGCTCAGTGCCGCGGGCCAGATGCTCGGCCGGACCCAGCGGTTTGCCGACGCCGCGGCCCTGGTGTTCCCGGTTCGCAACGCGTTCGCTCCTGAAAACGCCGCGGCCCAGGTCGCCGGGCGAGTCATGACCGACACGACGCGGAGCGGCTCCGCGCCCGGCCGGATCTCGGTGACCGTGGCGGCCGCCGAACACCTGCTGGGCCGACCGCTGGCGGGCGCGGAGCCTGGCACGCTAGGCGGCGTCGTCCACGGACAGGCGACTCTCTCGTTTGCGGCGCTGCCGTACGCCGCGCGCAACGTGGTTGGAATCCTGCGGGGCTCGGACGGCACGCTGGCCGGGACGATGGTGTCGATGACCGCCCACCACGATCATGTCGGCTTCGACAACAGCCCGGTGGATCACGACTCGCTGCATACGCTGAACAAGATCGTTCGCCCCCAGGGCGCCGACTCGCCGATGCGGGAGCCGACCGCCGCGGAATGGGATGTGATCCATCACAGTCTCGACAGCATTCGCCGGATCCGGCCTCCCCGGCCCGACTCGATCAGGAACGGCGCCGATGACGACGGCAGCGGCACCGCCGTGCTGCTCGAGGCGGCCGAGTACTTCGCGAGCCAAGCCCACCCGCGCCGGTCGGTGCTCTTCGTCAATCACGCCGCGGAGGAGGAGGGACTGCTGGGAAGCCGCTGGTTCGCCGATCATCCCACGGTCGTTCGGGATTCGATCGTGAGCGAGTTCGACATGGACGAGGTGGCCCGCGGAAACGCGGGAGAGGTCCCCGGTGGAAGCCCGGCCTATCTCGAGATCGTGGGGATGCGGCGCCTGTCTCCCGAATATGGAGATCTGATCGACGCGGTGAACGCGAGACAGCCCCTGCCCTTCAAGTTCAATCTCATCTACGACACTCCCGGTCACCCGCTGCAGTACTATTGCCGGGCCGACCACTACAGCTACGCGCGGTACGACATCCCGTCGGTGGCCATCTCACGCGGGGAGCATTCCGACTATCACCAGGTGACCGACGAAGAGCAGTATGCCGACTACGACGCGATGGCGCGGGTGGGAAAGTTCGCGGCCGACGTGGTCGGGACAGTGGCGAACCTCGACCATCGGCCCAAGGTGGATTTTGCCAAGCACGACCCAGCCGCGCGGTGTGTTCAGTAACGGCCGAACAGCTGGATCAGATTGCCGGCGTTGTCCTTGATAATCACGTTGGCCCGTTGACCCGCCTTGGCTGGGTACGGTCCGAACGCGACGTCGACATGACGGGCCTTCAGCAGGTCCAGCGCCTTCTCGAAGTCTTCGACAATCACCCCGACCTTGATCACCCCGTGAATCAGCTCCGGGCCAGACTCCGGAGCGACGGCGCTCGGCGGCCGCGCGTCGTCGTTCTGGATCAGCTCCACGATCAGCCCACTCCCCTCCAGAACCGCCACGGAGATCCTGCCCTGTTTCGGAATCTGCATCGAGACCTGAAGGCCCAGCTTTTCCGAATACCAGCGGGTGCTCGCGTCCAGGTCGGCGACGGACAGCGCGAAGAACGAACCGGTGGCGGCGAAGGCTGGCGGTACCGGTGACGAAGGGGTCGATTGCCCGTTGAGACTGAGAGGAAGCACCAGGCATACCACTACACAGAGAACCTTCCGGACCATGACTCGTCTCCGACGGAGTTTCGACGACAGCGCCTCGGGGCACTACGCGAATTCCGATCCCTTGTTTCCCTGCGCCCCGCCTGGGCTCAACGCCTCCGCCCTGGTCAGGAGGCGAGCGTCTCCGATGCGTGCGGTCCAGTCGGCGAAGGCCGGCGTGGCCCCATGCCACTCGAGCCGATCCACGGTTTCGAAGAGGGGAGCGTCGGTGCGCAGCGTCGCCAGATCCTTGAATAGCAGCGCCCGCTCCCGCTGGTCTCGAAGTACGTCGTCGGGGAAGGCCTCGATGGGGCCGTGCTGGTTGAGAAGGCGTGCCGCGGTTACTGCGCCGATTCCGGCGATGCCGGGATACCCATCCTGCGCGTCGCCCACCAGCGCCAGGTAGTCGGGGATCAGGGCGGGCGCCACGCCGAACTTCCGACGTATCCCCTCGGCGTCGCGAATCTCGCCCCCCTTGCGGTCCATCTGGACCACCCGGCTCCCCCCCACGCACTGGGCGAGATCCTTGTCGTTGGCCCAGATGCAGACCTTCTCGACACGCGGGTCCTCACTGGCGATCCGCGCGGCGGAGGCGAGTCCATCATCGGCCTCGAGCTCGACCATCGGCCACACCACGATGCCCATCGCCGCCAGAGCCTCCTCCAGTGGATGGAACTGGGCCATGAGCGCCCGCTCGATGCCCTCGGAGGTTTTGTACCCGGGCCAGAGATCGTTGCGGAACGACTCGATTACGTGATCCGTGGCCACTCCCAGATGGGTGGCGCCCTGCTCGATCATCTGGAGCATGGAGTGGAGCAGGCCGCCGACCGCGGCCATGGGCTTGTCCGTGCCCTTGTGGGCCCGGCGTTGACCATAGAACTGACGGAACAGCTCGTAGGTGCCGTCCAGAAGATGAATAACCATATTGTGTCGACAGACGCCTCGGTCTTTGTGGGCACCAGTCTCGACGGCTTCCTGGCCCGAGTCAATAGCACGTTCGATTTTCTCCGGGCCGGCGGCGGCGAGGAGGAGCGCTCCCACCCTCAGCAGGGATCGGACATTTCGTGGCGCAGACGGCAACGATCTACAATTTCGAGATCGAGCTCTCCCACGTGGACCGGGGGATCTACGAGTCGCTCTCGCTCCGGGTTGCCCGTCAGCCCTCGGAGACTCCGGAGTACCTGATCACGCGGGTGCTGGCGTACTGCCTGGAGCTCACCGAGGGCCTCGGCTTCGGCAAGGGATTGGCAGAGCCCAATGAGCCGGGGCTGGCAGTGCGTGATCTGACCGGCGCGCTCAAGGTTTGGATAGACATCGGGGCGCCCGATGCCGCACGGCTGCACAAGGCCAGCCGGGCCTGTCCACGGGTGGTGGTCTACACCCATAAGGATCCGCGCCAGGTCCTGCCGCAGCTGGTCGGCGAGCGGATTCATCGGGCTGAAGCTTTGGAGTTCTACAGCCTGGGCCGCGAGATGATCGACGAGCTGGCCGGGCGGCTGGAGCGCCGGACGGCGTTTGCGCTCTCGGTGAGCGACGACCAGCTCTACGTCACGGTGGGCGAAGACACTTTCACGGGGGCTCGGGAACGGCACGCGATCCACCATTCCTGAGCGCCGCCCTCACTCGTCTCGCAGCCGATACCCCACCGCCGGCTCGGTGATCAGGAGTCTCGGCCGGGCGGGCTCCTGTTCCAGCTTGTGCCTCAGCTGACCCATGTAGACGCGGAGATAGTGGGTCTGCTCCGCGTAGTTGGCTCCCCATACCATCTCCAGAAGTTGTCGATGCGTCATCACTCTTCCACGGTGGCGGATCAGCGACGCGAGCAGGCGGTACTCCGTCGGCGTGAGATGCACTTCCTCCTCGCCCCGAAAGACCCGGCGGTGCTGCAGATCCACTCGCACCCCGGCCGCGCGAAACATCGGCTCCGGAGCCTCACCAGG
Organism: Gemmatimonadales bacterium; assembly: GCA_041691095.1. Taxonomy (GTDB): domain Bacteria; phylum Gemmatimonadota; class Gemmatimonadetes; order Gemmatimonadales; family GWC2-71-9; genus JABFSM01. The sequence continues at coordinate 1,768 of JBEPVJ010000072.1, read as the reverse complement.
GGACAGCGCCGGGCGGAGCGCGACCCTGATCCGGGCCTGGAGCTCCACGACTCCGAATGGCTTGGTGAGATAGTCGCTGGCGCCGAGGTCGAGCGCCGCGACCTTGTCGCGCTCCTGCCCGCGGGCCGAAATCACGATGATCGGCGCTTTGGTAACCCGGCGCAGCTCGCCCACGACCAGAAGGCCGTCACCATCGGGCAAGCCCAGGTCGAGCAGGATGACGTCGGGGTTCCGTCCCGCCGCCTGAGCCAGCGCCTCCCGCCCGGTCCCCGCCTCGACCACCTGGTACCCGTTGGCGCGGAGCGAGGGACGGAGCGCGCGGCGCATCTCCACCTCGTCTTCGACCAGGAGCACGATCGGGCCGGTCACGGCCATGGTGGCACACCGGTATCCATCGATTCCGACATCAGGACCGGCGGGGCCGCGGTCATCGGGATGGTAAAGCGAAACGCTGCCCCGCGGGTTACTCCGGGCTCCAGCCAGATCTTTCCGCCGTGCGCCGAGACAATTCCGCGGCAGATCGCCAGACCGAGTCCCGATCCCTGGCTCGTCGTGACTCCTTCCGAGCCGCCTCCGCGATAGAACTTCCGGAAGACGTCTTCCTCCTCATCGCGCCTAATTCCCGGCCCTTGGTCCGCGACCTCGATCACCACCGTGTCTTCCTCACGCCAGGCTCCGATGCACACCGGGGTACCGGCCGGGGCGTGCCGGGCGACATTCTCCAGCAGATTGACGAATACCTGCTCCAGCAGCACTTCGTCCGCGGATATCAGGGGCAGATCCTGGGGCAGGCGCACCGTGACCGGGTGATCCCGCAGGGTGTGCTCCAGTCGTAGCAGCGCCACGCCGAGCGATTCCTCCAGCGGCTGCCAGCTGCGCCGGACCGCCAGAGCCCCAGTCTCCAGGCGCATCATCTCCAGGAGATTGGCCACCAGCCGCGTCATCCGGCGCGACTGTTCCAGCACCGTTTCGGCCAGCTCGCGCCGTACCTCCGGGGCGAGATCCTCTTCCTGATCTGCCAGCGTGCTCGCCGCGCCCTCGATGGCGCCCAGCGGCGTCCGGAGATCGTGAGAGAGCGAGCTCAGGAGTGCGGTACGCAACCGTTCCGACGCCATGGCAACTCGAGCCGTCTCGTTGCGCTCCGCCAGCTCCCGCGCGAGATCCGCCTGTTCGCGGAGCCGGGCGGTGAGCCGCCCCATCACGACCGCGATCACCAGCATCATCGCGAACGTAAGCAGGTAGCTGCTGTCCACGACGCCAAGGTGATAGTAGGGCGGAACAAAGAGAACATCGAAGCAGAGGATGCTCAGCACCGAGGCGAGGATTGACGGGCCCCGCGCATAGCGCGACGCGACGATCACCACCCCCAGCAGGAACAGCATTGCGACATCGATGGTATTGAGATGCTGCCGCACGGCCAGCGTCGCAGCCATCACCGTCCCGATGATGCCGATGGCGCCGAGGTATTCGGTCCAGGGCCTCTGGATTGGAGTCACGCTCAAACGTATTGCCAGAGGGCATCAAGATAGTATATGGATTCCTGCCGTCGGCTGGCGCCGCGGCGCAATTCGCCCACGTTTGCCGCATGGATACCATCGTAACTCGGCTGCGCCGCGCCGTCGTGGGCCAGCCTCGCAACCTTGCGGACGCCGGACTGTTCCACCGCCTTGCCCTTATTCCCTTTCTCGCCTGGGTCGGATTGGGGGCGGACGGGCTCTCCTCATCGGCCTACGGCCCCGAGGAGGCCTACAAGGCGCTGGGACAGTAC
>JBEPVJ010000071.1:0-7912 GCA_041691095.1 Gemmatimonadales bacterium | reverse complement strand
AGATGTGTATAAGAGAGAGGGCCAGGCGCGCCAGGCGTTGAGCCGATGCCTCGGCGTATTGCTCCATGAAGTGACGCCTGGTTTCACTCCGAGGCAGCGCGGGCACCGAAACGGCAATGCCCAGCATCCTGGTGAACCAGGCGTCTTCTGAAAGGCACTGATGCACCAATTGCTCGCGAACCGAGCGCGCCACGTTTGCGGGGCGAAACTCCAGGTCGGCCTCTTGAAATTGCGACCAGACCGAGAGCGTCTTGAGTCGCTCGGTGGCCAGCGTCTCGAGCAGGAAGTCGAACGACATCAGGCGGGAGCGGCGCGGACGATCCGGGTGAGCGTCACGATCTGGCCGGCGTGCCGGGAGGAATGTTCCGCCGCGTGAAAGATAAGCCCGAGCGTGGTGGATGGCAGGCGCTTCCGGCCCACTTCCCTGGGGGCCAGCAGACTCTCGGCCGCCACGGTACGCAGGTAGCCGATCGCGGCGTCGATACCGGCCGCAAAAGCCTCCTGCAGTATCCCTAACCTGGGGCGGTCGTCGTGGAGGGTGCGCTCCCCCGCGAGCACGGCGAGCTGCCGCTCCGTCAAGCCGGCTCCCCGGGAGTAGGTGAGCAAGCGGTCCAGGCTCCCCGGCAGGTGGGCGAGGTGGTAACCGATCGACGCCGTACCGCCGGGCCGGGCCCAAAGCAGTTCGTGCGACAGGTCCGCGACCAGCGGCTCGACGTCTTCGCGCACCTGCTGGATGGCGTGCGCCGCCGGCTGGAGCAGCGGCTCGATGCCGGCGATGGGGCCGCGCAGCCAGACTTCCTGAGGCAGAGTCATGAGCTCGCTCCGGCCTTTCCGTCAGTCGCGGCCTGGACCGCCTGCCTGAAATCCAGCGGGGCCTGGATTCCCGCGAATCGCTCCTCGGTACCGCCGGTGCCGATCACGACGATCTCACCATACCCGCAGAGACGGCCCCCCAGAGTCTGGGTCACTGCGATGCCTTCGATCTTGGGCAGCAGGAGCTCGATGGACCGGGTCTTGAGGACGCCGAGCTTGATGATCACCCGTTTGTTGGTGACGGCAAATTCGGAGCTGCGCCGCTTCATCCAGGGAATCGACAGGAGGATCAACGCCACGCCAGCCGGTGCCAGCGCGAGCAGCTTGGTGGTGGAGCGGAGCGCCAGCACCGTCAAGGGTGCCAGGACCACCACGACGGCGAGCAGCGCCGGGAGATAGAGCTTCCAATGCAGATGAGTGCGGAAGGCGACGGTCTCACCCGGCAGAAGGTGCCGCTTGATGTAGCTCATTCACAGCCCGAGCCGCTGCTTGAGGAAAGCGACGGTCTTCGGCCATGCATCCTTGGCCGCGGAGAGATTGGCCTGCTCTTCGGCGTCGTCGCGCGGTGTCCGAGGATCGTCCTGGGCGCGCAGGAATCCGTGGACCGCGCCCTCGTAGTTCACGCCGTTGTAGCTCTTGCCCATCGCCTTCATGATGGAATCGAGCGCCGGCATTGCGGTAGCGATGCGCGCATCCTTGGACCCGTTGAGGAGCATCAGTGGCACCGTGATCTTGGCGATCGAGTCGGCCACCAGTGTCCCGGGCACCGCCGGGGTTGTGGCGGTTGCCGGGCTTCCCGCGCTCATGTAGGGGAGGCCGTAGAACGCCACGCCGCCGCTGAATCCCATGACCCCGCCGTCGATGGCATGCATGAACGTGGTCTGACCGCCCCAGCAATAACCGATGACGGCATACTTCTGCGTGGCGGCCGGTTGGGTCATGGCCCAGTTGGCCGCGGCTCGGATGACGCGATTCCGCTCCGCACTGTTCACACCACTGATAAGCTTGCGGGCCGAGTCGCCGCTGAGCTCGATCGGCGAGGGCCCACCTCGGACCCGGGACAGAAAATCGGGCGCGATGGCGATGAATCCCTCCGCGGCGACCTGGTCCGCCACGCCCCGGACCCAGGTGGAGAGTCCGAAGATCTCGTGCACCACCACTACCACCGGCGCCTTCTTCCTGGTGACAGGGTATACCACCCACGCCATGACGCTGTCGGGGGAGCCCGGCTCGAGCGCGATCTTGACCCATTCGGCATGGCGCGGACTCGCGGCGAGCCGCGCCGGCGCGGTGAGGTTGCTCGCGGGAATCCCAGGCACACCCTGCTGGCCAGCGCCCAGGCCGGTCTCCCCCGGAAGAGGTGCGGCGAGGTCGACGGTGCGCATGTGGGCGGCGTGATCGTCCGGCGACGGGCCCGGTCGCTGGGGATGCTGGATGGTGCAGGCGGCGAGCAGCAGCACGGCAAGACCAGAGCGGCGAGGCATGGACACCTTTCGGGGGGCAGATGGGCCGATCCGCGATCGCGACGAATGAATTGTGGCACCGGCCGTCGCGGGGCGCCAGACGTCCTGCGTCCCGCTAGCCGGGCGGGGTTTCCTCGAGGAATTCGGACAGGGCGCTCAGAATCGAGCCCTGGGTCTCCGGCCGCCACTGCATGCGGACCTGACGGATCTGCGTACCGTCCGGGGAGATGAACAGCGAGAGACCATCCTCGTACGGCAGAAAACTCGCGCCTTTGAACAGCCAGGTCTCGCCGACCGGATGATCGCCGCCATCGTAGTCTCGAAACTCCCGGATCACCCGGTAGTGGCGGCCTGGGGTCAGAAACTGGTGCGCCACTTCGGGGAACCGGGCCGCCGGTGGGTCGTCGCGCGTTCGATGGAATCCGAACATGGAGGCTACATCCTCGTGGTGCGCCGCTTCAGAAAATCCATCAGGATGAATTGTCCCAGGGTCATGGTGTTGGTGAAATACGCCTTGCCGCGGCAGATCTCCGCCACCTGCTTGACGAATTCCACCAGCGCGCGGTCCCGGGCGAGCATGAAGGTGTTGATCATGATACCAGCGCGGCGACAATGGCCGACTTCCCGGTAGGTCGCGGTCAGGATCCTGGGGTCGAGACCTGCTGAATTGATGTAGACCTGACCGTTCGGCAGGGTGAGCGCCGACGGTTTGCCGTCGGTGATCATGATGATCTGCTTCATGTCACTCTTCTGCGCTGCGAGAATCCGTCGCGCCAGCTTGAGCCCTTCGGCGGTGTTGGTGTGATAGGGCCCGACCTGGGCGTTGGGCAGCGCCGCCAGCGGAATTTCCTCGGCGGAATCGTGGAACAGCACCACGCGGAGGGAGTCGCCGGGGTACTGAGTGCGGATCAGGTGCGTCAATGCCAGGGCCACCTTCTTGGCCGGCGTGAAGCGATCCTCGCCGTAGAGAATCATCGAGTGAGAACAATCCAGCATCAGGACCGTCGCCGCCGACGAGCGATACTCCGCCTGGTGCACCCGCAGATCGCCATATTCCAGATTGAGCGGCAGGCGCAGTCCTTCCCGCGCGATCGCGCTGGAGAGCGTCGCTGCGACATCGAGATTCATCACGTCGCCGAACTCATAGGGCTTGCTCGCGCCTTCGGTCTCGACGCCGGTAGCCAGATGAGGCGTCTCGTGCGCGCCGAGGCTGGACTTGCCGATGCTGCCGAGCAGATTCTTGAGCGTCTTGTACCCGAGGAAGTCCATGCCTTTTTCGGTCAGGCCGAACTGCACGTCGCGCGCGGCGGCCGCGGCCTGGCCTCCCGGGCCCATGAGCGTATGGCCCTCCGGCATCTGGGGCGCGTTCTGAACGTTGAGATAGCCCTCGTCCATCAGCCGCTGAATGATCTGGTCGAGCATCTGAGCGATCTGCTGCTCGAGCTCGCGGTCCTTTTCGGGATCGCCGGTGGAGTCTCCCCGAAGAAACTTCATCATGTCGGGCGTGAGCTGACCCGATTCCATCAGCGCCTTGAGGATCGCCTCCCTGAGGGCGTCCATAGAGCGCTCCTCGCCTTCGCCCTGCTCCGACCACCAGGGCCAGTCGCCCGGGCCGCCGGCAAAGCCCGATTGCAGCAGAAAGTCGCCCAGCTGGTCGAGCAGCGCCTGGATGTTCACGGCGTCGGCCATGCCGGGGACAAACTTGGTATAAGTGGTGAATCGCATACGGTAACCAGTGACCGGTGACGTGACCCGTGGTGGTCCTCCTGCAAGATACTCTGGCCCGCCAGGCCTTCGGCGGTCACCCGGCGCCGGCGACTGGTCACCGATAACCGGTCACCGGTAACTTGATCTATGCCCACCGCCGGCCAGTCCTTCGGCGCCCTCCGCCATCGCAACTTTCGCCTTTTCATTTTCGGGCAATTCGTCTCCCTCTGTGGCACCTGGATGCAGACGGTGGCGCTGGGATGGCTCGCGCTGACCCTCAGCAACTCTGCCCTGAAGGTCGGGCTGGTGACTACCCTCGGCGCGCTGCCGGTGCTGCTGTTTACCCTCTATGGAGGGGTCATCGCCGATCGGGTCGACAAGCGCCGCGCGCTGCTCTTCCTCCAGTCACTGCTCCTGATCGATGCCCTGGTTCTCGGCCTCCTCAACGCCTTCGGGGCGATCACCATGCCCTGGGTGTATGCGCTGGCGTTCTTCGGTGGCCTGGTCAGCGCTTTCGAAATTCCTATCCGGCAGACCTTTCTGGTCGAGCTGGTCGGCAAGTCCGATCTGATGAACGCGATCGCCCTCAACTCCACGGCCTTCAATCTCTCCCGGGTCTTCGGTCCTGCACTGGCCGGAACGATCGTCGCCACGCTGGGCACGGCGGTCTGCTTCTTTCTCAACGCCGCGAGCTTTCTGGCTGTGCTGATCGGGCTCACCTTGATCCGGGTGGATCCCGCCTTGGCCATCCAGCGGCAGACCCGTCGCGCCGGCATCCGCGAAGGCATCGGGCACATCTTCGCCAGCGCCTGGCCCAGGACGCTGGTCATCCTGGTGGCGCTCTTCAGCGTGTTCGGCGCGTCGTTCATCGCCATGCTGCCGGTCTATGCGCGGGAGGTGCTCCATGCGGGCGCGGGAGGGTACGGCGCGCTCATGTCGGCATTCGGCGTGGGAGCCGCCGCCGGAGCGCTGTCCATTGCGGGAGCGGGTCACCGGATTCGTCGCGAACCCACTGCGGTCTGGTCGGGTGTTGCTCTCGGTGCGATGCTGGTACTGCTGGGCCTGGCCCACAGCCTGGGAGTGTCGTTGCTGCTCCTGGTGGTCGCAGGGCTCAGCATGGCGTTAAACGCCATCATGACCAACACCGTGCTGCAGACCGGCGCCCCCGATCACCTGCGCGGCCAGGTGGTCGGGTTCTATTCGTTCATCGTCGTCGGACTGGTGCCCTTCGGCTCCCTCCAGGCAGGATGGATCTCGGAGCATTTCGGCACCGGCACGGCGCTCCTGGTCGGCGGCTCGATCTGCCTCGCGGCGGCGGGGATCGCGGCCTGGCGGATGCAACGGTTCGAAGGGAACGTCACCTTGCTCCCGATCCCTGCTCCTGCCGCCCCGATTTCGGAAGAGGGTCCATGATCATCACGATCTCCCGCGAGTATGGCGCCGGCGGGTCCGCCGTGGCTCGCCGGGTCGCGGAGGCACTCGGCTGGCGGGTGGTGGACAACGAGCTGATCGACCGGGTGGCGTCGCGGGCCGGCCTGCCGCCCGAAGAGGTGGCCCGGCGCGAGGAGCGGGCCCCGGGATTCGTGGAGCGGCTGACCCGCGCGCTGGCCCGCTCGGCGCCCGAGAGTTTTCCCGCTCCGGCGGACAGCGTGCCCGAGCCCGAAGAGGCCACGCTGGTCCGGATCACCGAAGGCGTGGTGGCGGAGATCGCGGCGGAAGGCCGGGTCGTGATGGTAGGGCGTGCCGGCCCGGCGGTGCTTCGGGGAGCGCACGCCGCGCTGCACGTCAAGCTGGTCGCATCGGTGGAGAGCCGGGTTAGGCGCGTCATCGAGGAGGGGCGGGTCGAGGGAGCCGGGACGCTGCGGACGGCGGCGGAGATTGAGAAGGAAACTCACGAGGTCGATTCGAACCGCGCGCGATACCTGAAGCAGTATTACGGGCTCGACTGGAGCGACCCCACCAACTATCACATGGTGCTCAATACGGGATTGCTCGGCCTGGATGGCGCCGCCGACCTGGTCGTCGCCAGGGCGAGAGCGATGTGGCCGGGAACGTCCTAGCTCGTCGTCAGGATGACCGGCGCGTGGTCGCTGGTTCCAACGTCGGCGAGCACCGGACAGCCCGAAGCCCGGCCGGCGATCCCCGTTGATGCGAGCACGTAGTCCAACCGCCACCCGATGTTACGCGCTCGCATGTTGCGCCAGGGCGCCCACCAGGTGAACAGCCCCTCGTTTCCCGGGTCGAGCGTGCGCCCGACGTCGACCAGGCCGGTGCTCAGGAGCGCCTCGAATAATTCACGCTCCTCCGGCAGCTGTCCGATCGAGCTCGGATTCCGCTCTCGGGGATGTACGTCCATCACGGTGCGGGCGATGTTCATGTCGCCGCATAGCACCAGCTCACGGCCCGCCTCGTGAAGCCGCCGGCTCCACTCGATCAGACGATCCAGGAACCGCAGCTTGGCGGGAAAATCCTTGCCGCCGTTGGGCACATAGACCGATGCGACGACGACGTTGCCAAGGTCGAACTGGACGATGCGCGACTCCATGTCGAAGTCGGGATGGGTGAACACCGGCGCTGGATCGATCAGGTCTTTCCGGACCTGTATCGAGACGCCGGAGTAGCCTCGCATGCAGTGCCAGTAGGCCCAGTAGTCGTCGAGTCTGCAGCTCTCCGGGATCTGGGCCAGCTCGGCCTTCAGCTCCTGGAGGCAGACCACGTCGGGTCGATCGCGGGACAGCCACTCGCCGACCTGCGCCTGGCGGGCCCGGATCCCGTTCACGTTCCAGGTCGCAATTTTCATGGGATCACTACGCGCCGCGCTTGCCCCGCACCGCTCCCCAGCCGCTCTCCTCGCTCCGGCTGATGCGCTTCTGCGCCGCCAGCGCTTCAAGCACCAATTCGCTCGCCGCCACCTCCATCGCGGCGTCCGATACCCGAGCGAGCCCGACGTCGTGCACCAGCGGCAGGAGACCCGGGACCAGCGCGAAGGCCTTGATGGCCACCGGTGCCCTCTCGTCGCCCCCGATCTTGAGCGCCGAGCCCTGATCGAACCATCCGACGATGCGGTCCAGGCGCTCATCGTCGTCGTCGCCGATCCGGTCCTGGCAGGTGCGCAGCGCGGCCCGCCGAATCAGCTCCTTCGCGATGACCTCCGCCCCCTGCAGCTCTCCTTCGTACTCCAGCTCAAGCTTGCCGGTGATCGAGGGCAGCGCTGCGTACAGATCGGCGACCCGGGGCACCGCTTCGCGCTCGCCGTGGGCCATGGCGCGGCGCTCCGCGTTGGACACGACGTTTTCCAGCACGCTGATGGGAAGCCGCTGGCTCACGCCGGACCGGCGGTCCACCCGCTTGTCGCCGCGCGCCTCGAAGGCCACCCGCTCCACCAGCTCGCGGATGAAATCGGGAATCCGTGCCGGCGGCGCTCCCCCGTCCCTGGAGATCCACGCCTCCTGCTCGGTGATCTCCATTCCCAGCTCCACCGATCGGGGATAGTGGGTGATGATCTCGGATCCGATCCGGTCCTTGAGCGGCGTGATGATCTTGCCGCGCGCGGTGTAGTCCTCGGGATTCGCGGTGAAGCAGAGCAGTACATCGAGCGGCAGACGGACCGGATAGCCCTTCAGCTGGACGTCACCCTCCTGCATGATGTTGAACAGGCCGACCTGGATCTTTCCGGCGAGGTCGGGGAGTTCATTGATGGCGAAGATTCCGCGATTGGCCCGGGGCAGGAGGCCGAAGTGCATGGTGAGCTCGTCGGACAGCAGATGCCCGCCTCGGGCGGCCTTGATGGGATCGAGGTCGCCAATCAGGTCTGCGATGGTCACATCTGGCGTGGCCAATTTCTCCACGAAGCGATCGTCCCGGTGCACCCAGCAGATGGGGGTGCGGGCACCCTCGATGGTGATCAGATCTCGACCAAACTTGCTGAT
>JBEPVJ010000070.1:0-7977 GCA_041691095.1 Gemmatimonadales bacterium | reverse complement strand
CGGGGTCCCTGCTGGCGCAATCGCCGCCGGTCTCCTACGAAGTATCCTTTCCCAATGCCCCGCACCACGAAGCGGAGATCAGCGTCACCTTTCAAGGTGTTCCCGCGGCGGTGCCACTCGAAGTCTGGATGAGCCGCAGCTCTCCGGGACGCTACGCCGTGCACGAGTTCGCCAAGAACGTCTACAACATCCGGGTCGATGACGGGGCCGGCCATGCGCTCCGCGCCGAGCCGCTCACCCCGTATTCCTGGAGGATCGCTGGGCATCACGGAGCGGTAACGGTCCACTACACGATCTTCGGTGACCGGGGAGACGGCACTTACATGCAAGTGGACCGCACCCACGCCCACCTGAACATTCCCGCCACCTTCATGTGGGCCAGAGGGCTCGACGCACGGCCGGTGCGAGTCGCATTCAAGTCGCTGCCCGCGGGGTGGATTGTCGCGACCCAGCTCAAGCGCACTGCCGACCCCACGATCTTCACCGCTCCGAATCTCCAGCTCTTCATGGACAGCCCGATCACCGTCGGGCCGATCGATATCCGAACCTGGCTGGTGACCAACGGCGCCCGAGTCGACACCATGCGCCTCGCCATCGACCACCTCGGCACCGCCGCCGAGGTGGATCGATACGTGGAGATGATCAAGAAGATCGTGCCGGAGCAGGCGGGCGTGTTCGGCGAGCTGGCGCCTTACGACTGGGGTACCTACACCTTTCTGGCGGACTATCTCCCGTGGTCCTCCGGCGACGGGATGGAGCACCGCAATTCGACCTCGCTCACCGGCACCCAGCCGCTCTCCACCGGGATGATGCGCAACTTCGGCACAGTGGCCCACGAATTCTTCCATTCCTGGAACATCGAGCGGATTCGGCCCAAGACGCTGGAGCCGTTCGACTTTACCCGGGCCAACATGTCCGGTGAGCTGTGGCTGGGGGAGGGATTTACCAACTACTACGCGCCCCTTACCTCCCGCCGCGCCGGCTTCTCCACCGACGAGGACTATGCTCGCGGGCTCGGCGGTGCGATCAACGCGGTGATCAACAATCCCGGCCGCCGGTTCTTCTCCGCGGTGGACATGAGCCGCCAGGCTCCGTTCGTAGATGCGGCAACATCGATCGACCCGCAGAACAAGTCCAACACTTTCATTTCCTACTACACCTTCGGCGAGGCAATCGCCCCGGGACTCGACCTGACTCTGCGGTCCAGGTCTGCCAGCCTGTCTCTCGACGATTTCATGCGGGCGATGTGGACCAAGTTTGGCAAGACCGAGAAGGCGTACACCCTGGATGATGTGCGAATCACGCTGGGTGAGGTGGCGCACGATCAGGTCTTTGCGGACGAATACGTGCGCCGCTACATCATTGGGCGTGAAGTACCGGACTATGCCCAGCTCTTCGCCTCGGTTGGTTTCGTGCTGCGCCGGGCCAGGGCGGGGACGGCCTGGCTGGGCAACACGGTGCTCTCGGTCTCCGGCGGCCGTGTAGCGCTCGGGAGCTCGGCGCTGATCGGGGAGCCGCTCTACGCCGCCGGGCTCGAGCAGGGCGACACGCTGCTCACGCTCGACGGAGGCAGTATCGGATCGACCTTCGGGGTCGACTCGGTGCTCGCCCGTCACAAGCCGGGCGACAGCATCGACGTCACGTTTCGCAATCGCGGCGCCACGATCGCGAGCCGGCTGGTCCTGGCCGAGAACCCCAGGCTGGAGCTGGTGACCGGCGAGAGCGCCGGGGTTGCGGTGAGCCCCGCGGCCATGGAAAATCGCCGCCGCTGGCTCGGATCCAGGGCCGGGGCGCAAGGAGCACCCCGATGATTTCATTCCTCGCAACAGTGTTGATGGCGGTCCAGGCGCCGGCCGCCCCGGTCGCATTCGTCAACGTGAGCGTTGTTCCCATGGACCGCGAGCGGGTCCTGGCCAACTGGACCGTCGTGGTGAGCGGGGGGCGGATCGTGGCGCAAGGGGCTGCGGCCGACGTCGAGGTGCCGGCGGGTGCGACGCGGGTGGACGGGAAGGGGAAATACCTGATCCCCGGCCTGGGAGAAATGCACGCCCACATACCGCCGGGCAATGCGACCGACGAGGAGATCACCCGCACGCTGCAGCTCTGGGCCCTCAACGGCGTCACGACGGTTCGCGGCATGCTCGGCATCCCGCGACATCTGGTTTTTCGGGATCGCGCCGCCCGGGGCGAGGTGCTGTCTCCCCGGATCGTGACGTCGGGGCCATCGTTCAGCGGCGGGTCGGTCCCTAACCCGGATTCCGCGGTGCGCATGGTACTGGCGGAGAAGGCGCTGGGATACGATTTCCTCAAGATCCATCCCGGGGTATCGCGCGAAGCATTCGATTCGATGGTCGTCGCCGCCTCCCGGGCGGGAATCCGCTTTGCGGGCCACGTCCCGCTGGCGGTGGGGCTGGCCCGGGCCATCGAGGCGAAATACTGGAGCATCGACCATCTGGATGGCTTCATCGAGGCGATGGCGGTGGATGGCCCCCCCACGACGCCGGAGCAGGATGGATTCTTCGGGCTCCCGCTGGTGGGCCGGCTCGACGAGTCCCGGTTGCCCGGGCTGGTTGCCGCCGTGAAGGCTGCCGGGGTCGCCATCGTGCCGACCGAGCGCTTTTTCGAGGCGGTGGCGGGAGACGAGCCGGTGGCGCAGCTGCTGGCCCGCCCTGACGTGCACTATGTCCCGGAAGCGATGGTTCGGGGGTGGGTCACCTCCACCAATCAGATTCGCAACGACAATCCGCGCGATGCGCGCCAGAAGTTCATCGCGGTGCGCCGGCGCGTCCTCAAGGCACTGTTCGATGGCGGCGTGCCTATCCTGCTCGGGTCCGACTCGCCGCAGCTCTGGAACGCACCGGGATTCTCGCTCACCGGCGAGCTCGAGAGCTACGTGGCGGCCGGGCTCACGCCCTACCAGGCGCTTTCGACCGGAACCCGGAACATTGCGTCGTTCCTCGGCACTCTCGCAGACGCAGGCACGATCCAGACCGGCCGCCGTGCCGACTTGATCCTGCTGGATGCCAACCCTCTCGACGATATCGGAAACGTCGGTCGACGGGCCGGGGTCGTCGTAGCGGGTCGCTGGATTCCCCGTGGCGAGATCGAGAGCCGGCTCGCTGCGCTGGCCCGTCCCTGATACGTCCCTTGCGAGTCGACCCGGCGATGAAGCAACCTCCCCATTCAGGACATGTCCATGAAGCCGTTCCGCTCCACTCTGCTCGCCCTCCTGATCGCCTCAGTCGGCACCGCCTCCGCATCGGCCCAGGTAGTTCAGGAGCGGCTGGATCTCTCGGTGGCTCAGCGCATCAAGGACGAAGAGGCCGGGCGCTCCAAGCTGGATGATCTCGCCACGTATCTCACCGACGTCATCGGCGCGCGGCTCACCAACTCCACCGGAAGTCGCAAGGCAAACGAGTGGGCGGTTGAGACGTTCCGGTCCTGGGGGCTCGCGAATGTCAAAGCCGAGGCGTGGGATTCGGCGTTCGGGCGCGGCTGGGATCTGGTGTCCTACAGTGGACGGATTCTCGAGCCGTGGATCAAGCCGCTCGCGGCGTATCCGCAGGCGTGGAGCGGCAGCACCCTCGACGCCAGGGGCAAGCCGGCGACGGTCACCTGTCCGGTGGTCATCCTCGACATCAAGGATTCAGCTGAGGTATCGAAATATGCGGGCAAGCTCAAGGGTGCCTGCGTGCTGCGCAGCGCGCCGCCCGTGATCGGGCCCGAATTCAATCAGGAGGAGCGGCGTTTTTCCCTGGAGCAGCTGCTCGAAGGGATGCCCAACCGCGCCACGATGGTTTCGACGATTCCCGGAGTGCCCTACGTTGCACCGCCGGCAGGCGCCCCCGGTGGCCGGGGGAACTTCGCCCTCAATGGCACTATCTCCAGGATGCTGCGCGCCGAGCAGGCGGCGGTGATCCTGTCTCCTTCGCGGTGGGGATATGGGATGTTCCTGAATGGCGGACATTCCGACGGACGCACCGCCCGGGACAGTATCTACAATCCGATTCCCGAGCTGATCGTCGCGGAGGAGCAGTATGGCACGCTCTATCGTATCGCCCAGCGCGGCCTGCCGGTGCGGGTCGAGGTCAATCTCCAGACCCGGTTCCTGGACGACAACCGCTTCCCCACCAACGTCACCGCAGAAATTCCCGGTACCGACAAGGCCGATGAAGTGGTGATGCTGGGTGCGCATTACGATAGCTGGCACTCCGGGACCGGTGCCACCGACAACGGCGCCGGCTCGCTGGTGATGATGGAAGCGATCCGGCTGCTCAAGACGATGAATCTCCCGATGCGGCGCACCGTCCGAATCGCGCTCTGGACCGGAGAAGAGCAGGGGCTCATCGGCTCCCGCACCTGGGTACGCATGCACCAGGCCGAGTTGTCATCCATCTCGGCGTATGTCAACGTGGACAACGGAACCGGGCGGCTCAGGGGCATCTGGGATCAGAGCAACAGTGCCGCGATCCCGATTTTCCAGCAGATCCTTTCTCCGATGCAGGACCTGGGCGTGGTAGCCGTGAAGCACGGCAACACCGGCGGGACCGATCACCTGAGCTTCGTCGCGGCGGGAGTGCCCGGCTTCAACTACATCCAGGATCCAATCGAATACGATTTCCGCACCCACCATTCGAACCTCGACACGTACGAGCACCTGGTGATCGACGACCTGAAGCAGGCTGCGACGGTGGTGGCCTGGACCGTATATCAGCTCGCCAACCGGGACGAGATGATGCCGCGTCCGGTCGCGCCGCGGCCCTGAGGCCGATTGTCGCTCGAGCTATGACCCTGCCGTCCTTCCGCTATCATCCCGACCCGCTCGGAAGCGGCAGCATTGTCGAGTCGGCCGCCGCGTGCCTCCGCTGCGGGGAGCAGCGCGGCTACATCTACACCGGGCCGGTATACGCGGAAGAAGAGCTCGCCGATTCGCTCTGTCCCTGGTGTATCGCGGATGGGACCGCTCATAGTACCTACGACGCCACCTTCGTCGACACCGAGGCGTTCCCGTCCACCGTCCCAGCGGCCACCGTTTCCGAGATCAGTGAGCGCACGCCCGGCCACGCCGTCTGGCAATCCGAGGAGTGGCCGCCCTGCTGCAACGATGCCACCGCGTTCATCACGCCGGCCGGCATTGCGGAGATTCGGAAGTGGTTTGCGGCACTGGAGGACAGTCTTCTGAGCCACATCGTGTACAACATGAGCATTCCCGCGCCCGCGGCCGCACAGCTGCTCGAATCTCTCGACCGGGACCGCGGCCCTACGGCTTACCTTTTTCAGTGCCTCCACTGCGGAGAGTATCAGTTCACCATCGACACCCACTAGGCCCAGGGCACCGACCTGCGGTCCAGGAACCCGAGCAGCGCGGTCTCCTCCGGGCTGAGCCCCGGCAGCGGCGTCACATCGGCTTTTTCCGTCATCCACCGATCGAACAGCCTCTGGTCCTGGTACGCCGCCAGCACGGCGGGGTGGATGTAGCACTTCCTGCAGATGGCCGGGGTGTTCCCCAGCTGCCTGCTCACGTCCTCGATGGCCCTGGTCACCGCTGATTTGTGCGTCGCGCCATCCGCAAATGCGCCCGACGTCTCCAGGTAACACGCGGCAAGTACCGTCCCGGCCCAGGTGCGAAAATCCTTGGCGGTGAAGTCCTGGTCTGCGATGAGACGGAGGTACTCGTTCACGTCGGCGGAGGAGACCGGCTGTGGCTCGCCATTCTCGTCGAGGTACTGGAAGAGGTCCTGGCCCGGAAGATCCTGGCAGCGCTTGACGAGCCGGGCCAGGCGCCGGTCCACCAGCTTGATGACGTGGGACTTCCCGCTCTTGCCGGCAAAGCGGAACTGCATCCTGGAGCCTTCGACCTTCACGTGCCGATCGAGCATCGTGGTGAGTCCGAAGGAGCCGTTGGCCCGGGCATACTCTTCGTTGCCCACGCGGATCAGCGTGGTCTCCAGCAGCCGCACGATGGTCGCGAGCACCTTGTTCCGGGGCAGCGCAGCGGGAAGTGAAAGGTCTTCATCCACCCGGGCGCGAATTTTCGAGAGGCTGTTGCCGAAGTGAAAGAGCCGGCCGTACTTGGTCTCGTCGCGGACCTCGTGCCAGCGGGGATGGTAACGGTACTGCTTGCGGCCCTTCACGTCGCGCCCGGTGGCCTGGAGATGACCGTGCTCGCGGGGACTGATCCATACGTCGGTCCAGGCGGGTGGTATTGCGAGCGAGCGAATTCGCCTCAGCGTTTCCCGCTCGTGGATCGGCTTGCCATCAATGCCGGCAAAGGACCATCCGGTGCCGGCCCGCTTGCGGCGGATGCCGGGGCCGTCGTCGCTCATATAGCGGAGCGACGCGGCCTTGGCCGATTCCTCCGGCTCGGTAAACGGCCCCACCGAACGGACCGGTCCGCGGCGCCGCTTCGCGCCTCGTGCCTTAGTCAGAATTCCCCGCTCGCCGATGCCATGGGTAGCAATGTACTCCCGCCAGCAAGCGGCGCGCGGCGCGGCGCCTCCTACTCGGTGCTGATGGCTTCCAGCGGACGGATCCGTCCGGCACGCCGTCCCGGCAGCCAGCAAGCGAGAAATGCCACGCTCAGGAGCAGTGCCATGACCACCGTAATCGTTACGCCGTCGGTGGGCGTGACCTCGAACAGCAGAGTCTTGATCCGGTTGGCCAGGACGAGGGTTGCCACCAGTCCGATCGCGGTGCCCGCCGCCGCGTAGCGCATGCCGCGCACCACGATGAGGCGCGACACCGAGCGGGGCTGTGCGCCGAGGGCCAGCCGTACTCCGATTTCTCTCCTGCGCTGCCGCACTACGTACGACATCAGGCCGAAGATGCCCAGCGCCGCCAGCACGACTCCGACTCCGGCGAAGGCCGAAAGCATTCCGGTCCAGCGGCGCGGGTCGGACAGCGAATCGTGGAATCGCTCGCCCAGCGTCGATTCTTCCTGGGGGAGCTCGGAGTCCAGGGCGTGAAGGCCCTCTCGAACCGTGCGCAACGTGGCGGCGGTCCCCGCGGTGCTCCGCACAACCAGCTGCATCGATCGCCCACCATTCTGAACAATCGGTCCGTAGACCGCCTCGCTCGAACCGGCCAGGCCGAGATTCTTCACGTCGGCCACCACGCCGACGATCGTCGTGTGAGCACAATCGTAGCAGCCGCCCTGCACCAGCTGTCTTCCCACCGCCTGCTCGTTCGGAAAGAACCGGCTCGCCCAGGAACGGCTCACCACGACGACCGGGTTGGTGCTGTCGGCGGCGATGAACACCCGCCCGTCGAGCACCTTGATGCCCAGCGCCGCAAAGTATCCCGACGTCACGTAATACCACGGTGCGGTGGGTTCCGATTGTCCGGTCGCCACCGGGTGGTCGATCAGGTTGAAATTGTCGTAGTTGCCGGAACGGTCGGGCGGAATTTCCGACGCGAGTCCTCCCGCCGATACGCCGGGCATCTCCGCGATCCGCTGCTCCGCCTGTCGCCAGAATCGTTGGACCTCCGGCTGGCCCGGGTAGCGTGCCTTGGGGAGCGAGACTCCCACCGCCACCACCCCTGAAGGATCGAACCCGGGATCGACCTGCTGAAGCCGCAGGAAGCTGTTCAGGAGGAGGCCTGCCCCCGTGAGCAGCGGCAGAGCCAGCGCGAACTCCGCGACGACCAGTGCGCCACGCACCGCGTTGGTGCCTCGGCCGGTTCCCGCGCGGCGGGCATCCGAGCGGATCGAGCGCGCCGCGCCGCTCGCGAGCGCCGCGACAGGAGACAGGCTCACCAGAAATCCCGAGACGATCGCCGCGGATACCGCGAAGGCGACCGCACGCCAGTCGAGCGCCGCGTTCTGAATGCGGGGCAGATCGGGCAGCAGCGCCACCGCGAGCCTGAGCCCGAGGGCGGCGAGCGCCAGACCCATGATCGCGGCTGCGAGGGTGAGGATGAGGTTTTCGGTGACGAGAAGCCGGGCAATCCGCCCCCGGCTCGCGCCCAGCATCACCC
>JBEPVJ010000069.1:0-7978 GCA_041691095.1 Gemmatimonadales bacterium | reverse complement strand
TAAGATACAGGTCGGGCCTGAGGGCTTCGTTGCCGGCGCCACCCGGGGCAGGGGCGTGGTGTGCGGCGCTGCCTCGGGTTCGCTCTGGGTGCGCAACGGGCCGGGTTGGTGGGTAGAGCTTCGAGATCCGGTGGGTGGGCGGGACAGCGTGATCGTGGGCACCGTCTCCGGCCCCGACAAATGGGTGGTCGCTTCGCTCGATGTGGACCCGGTCGGTGGCCTCTGCCCCGACGGAGCTCCCGCGCTCCTGCTTACGGTGCGCCTCGCGCCTACCGCTCTCGCCGCCGTCGGCCCCGGGAGCCCGCTTCGCGTCTTCGAGCCGATGGAGCTGCGCGCCTACTCCTCGGCGGGCGCGCAATGGGTTGGCCTTCGCAGCACCACCGGGGGCGGGGCCATCCAGCCGCTGGCCGGACCCTTCCTCGGCGTCGGACTGCAGTTCAGCTACTACTCCGTCGGAGGAGCCTCGACCAGTCTCGCGATGGCGGTGGCTCGAGCGGACCTCGGCGTCACGGGACTGTCCGAGCACGCCGGCGGAGTCGGGATTGCGAGGGTCGCCCAGTCCGGTACGGACAGCGTGCGCTCCACCGTGCTGCTCCGGAACACGCCGTGAACCGCCGTGGAATGGCGCTGCTCTTTGCGGTAGTGGTCATCGCGGCGCTCGGCATGATCGCTCTCACCGCCTTTGGGCTGGCCCGTCTCCAGCGGCAGGCCGGCCTGGGTGCCGTGGCGGAGGTACAGGCCCGCGGCGCGGCGGATGCGGCGCTCGCCGAAGCAATGGTCGGTTGGCCGAAATCATCAACTCCGTTGCTGGCTGGACAACAAACCGTGGTCACCAGCCTGACGATCCCCGGTCCAGCCACCGGAGAGTGGGTCGTCAAAGCGCTGGGGGGTCCGGTCTTTTCCATACTCGCCAGCGGAGAGCGGCTCGATGCAGCGGGAAATCCCCTTGGTGCGGTGGTCCTCGAACAGCTGGTCAGGCTCGATTCGCTGGCCCCCGATTCGCTGATTCACCCCCGAAAGTACCCCCTGGGATGGCGCCTCCTTCCCTGAGCGCGCGGTTGCGCCAAGTGCCTTTCGATGCAGAGCGAGAGGATCATTGCGAAACAGCCCTCCGCGGGTTCTGAACCCCTTCCTGAATGCATGCCAAGTTCGATGGCTAAAGCGTTTCTGTACAAGGGATTATGAGCCTACCCCACTCGAGTGGCACAGCCGTTGCCCGCTCGGTATTCACCTGCGTGCAATACCGGACAGACCAGGTTGGGTCGGCTGATTTATTACGACCCAATTCTAGCGTCCTAAGTCAAGAAACTATAAACACTTGCTTGAGGCACCTCAAGCATGTTAGTAGCTTGACAAAAGTTTGCGCGACTAGTAGCGTAATCGACACTCCTCTCGGAAAATCGAGCCCTTATGGGACTGTTCAGCCGGACGAAGACTTCGGTCGGTCTTGATATCGGCAGCGGGCTGATCAAGCTCGCTGTTATCTCCCACGGTTCGGGGGAGCCAGTGCTGACCAAGGTCGCCTTTGCCTCGCTCGTCGACGATGCGATCGTCGAGGGCGAGGTCATGGACCCGGGCATCGTGGCCGATGCGGTCCGCGGCCTCTTCGCCTCCGCCGGCATCAAGCCCCGCCAGGTGGTTACGGCGGTGGGCGGCCGGGACGTCATCATCAAGAAAATTCCCATGGATCGGATGAAGGAATCCGAGGCCCGGGAAGTCATTCGCTGGGAAGCGGAGCAGCACGTGCCGTTCGACATGGACAACGTGGAGCTCGATTTCCAGATCCTGGATCCCGATGGTGAGGGCCTCCAGATGACGGTGCTCCTCGTCGCGGCCAAACGAGAGCTCATCGACAACAAGATCGCTTTGCTCTCGGAGGTCGGCGTCGGTCCCAGTGTCATCGACGTGGACTCCTTCGCGCTGCACAACGCGTTCGAGCTGAGTTATCCCGAGGGGATGAAGGGCGTGGTCGGCCTGGTCAACATCGGGCACGAAATGACCAACGTGAACATCCTCGACGACGGCATTCCGGTGCTGACCCGGGATCTTCCGGTGGGTACCCGCCGGTTCCGGGAAGATTTGCAGCGGGAGCGCGGTCTCTCCGCCGAAGAGGCGGACAAGCTGCTTCAGGGCTTCGAGGCCAGCGATGTGCTGACCCCGTTCCTGCAGACCCGCGGAGAAGAGCTGGCCGTCGGCATCGAGCGCGCCGCGGCATTTCTTCAGACCGCGGCCCGCTCGTCCACCGGATTGTCCCGGCTCTACACCTCGGGCGGCGGCGCCAGGATTCCGGGACTCACCCGGACCCTCGCCGATCGGCTCAAGCTTCCGGTCGAGCTGGCCAATCCCATCAAGCGGCTGCAGGTGGGCGACGGCGTATTCGACGGAATGAACATCGATGAAGTTGCGCCATTGCTGATGCTCCCGGTGGGCCTGGCCCTCCGTACCGCGGCTTGAGCCCCGCCCTCACGCACCGAAGGCGTCCATGATCACGATCAACCTCAAGCCGGGTTCAAAGCGCGCCGCGGCGGGCGCATCGCTCGCCGGCGGGATGAACGCGCTCCGGTCCATGCGCACCCGGGTCAAAGACCCGTGGCCCATGGCCGCTCTGGTGGTGGTGGCGCTTACCGCCGTCGGCCTGGCCTGGATCGGATTCAGTTCCGCGTCCAAGGTCAGCTCGCTGGAGGACCAGCTCGCCACCGCGCGCGCGGAAAACCGGCGCTTCAAGACCTTCCAGACCGAGAAGAAGCGGGCGGAGGCGGCCAAGGATTCCGTGGTGCAGCAGATCGCCACCATCCGCTCCGTCGATGGAGACCGGTACGTCTGGCCTCATGTGCTGGACGAAGTCACCCGCGCGGTGCCGCCGTTCACCTGGATCACCGAGATGGACGCGATCCCCGCGCCGCCACCGCTGGACAGCACCAGCATCGCGCCGCCGCCGGTGTCGTTCCAGCTGCTCGGCCGCACGATGGACATTCAGGGATTCACCCGCTTCATGCGGCAGCTCGAGGATTCTCCCTGGCTGCGCGACGTCACCGTGATTTCCACCACCACTGAAATCGACCATGGTCGCGCGGTGACGGCATTTACCGTCCGGGCCGCCTACGATCGTCCGGTCCGTGGTAAGACGCCGGCCGCGCCGGCCGGGGAGAGATAGGCATGGCACTCCTCGAGAGCACGCGCAGCAAGGCCATCGTGGTGATTCTCCTCACGCTGCTGGTGGGGTACATGGTCTACTCCGGGGACGGCCTCAACACCCTCGGCATGACCGGCCTCAAGGCCAAGCAGGATCGCGCCACCGCGCTCAACGATTCGCTCGCCTCGGTCAAGGCATCGACCGACAGCGCCAAGCGGGATTTGGCGCGCGGCTCGGTGGAAGACCTCAAGAAGAAGACCGAGGCATACCGGGTGACCCTCGAGGCGCTGCGCCAGCTGGTGCCCGATCAGAACGAAGTGCCGGGCCTCATCGACGCGATCTCCACCCGGGCCAAGGTGCGCGGAGTGCACATCGCCTCGCTGACGCCGGCCCCGGTCGAGAGCGGCCCTGCGCCCTTCGACACCCAGCGCTACAAGATCTCGGTCATCGGCCACTACGACCAGATCGGTGAGTTCCTCACCGATGTGGCGGGCCTGAAGCGCATCATCGTGCCAATCGACGTCTCTCTGGTGGCCACCAACTCCGCCAATGCCCGTGCGTTGGGAGATACCTCGAAGTCCATGCTGGAGGCGCGCTTCACCGTGAAGACCTTCGTCAAGTCCGCCGCATCGGAAGGAGCGCCGCGTGCCAACTAGATCCATCGGACCGGCGGCCCTCTTCCTGCTGCTGATCGCCGGGTGCGGTGGTGGCGGCAATGCGCCCGCGGCCGCCGCGAAGCCGCCTGCCATCGACGACGAATCGGCCGCCAAGCCGGCCGCCGCCGCGCCGGCTCACCCGGTGCAGCACCAGCTCAAGGTGGATGAATCGATGATCCCCGAGCCGGGCGCGCCGATCGTGCGGGAAACCTACGCCTTCACCGGCGGCAGTCGCGATCCGTTCGCCTCGGTACTCGAAGGCGGCACCGAAGGCCCCGAGCTCGCCGATCTCGACCTGGTCGGAGTCTACTACCAGGAGCGTAACCCGCAGGGCAGTGTCGCGGTGCTGCGCGACCGGCTGAATGGAAAACGGTACAATGTCCGCGAGGGAGAGCGTTTGGGCCGGATGCGCGTGTCCGACATCCGCCAGAAGGACGTGACCTTCACTATCGATGACTACGGTACGGAGCGCCAGCAGACGCTGACGATCCGCAAGCAGGAGGGTAACGCCCCATGATGCATCGTTCCTGGTCGCTCCTCGCGAGCGCACTGCTCCTCGCGGCTCCTTCGGCTCACGCGGCAACCGGCCGCGACGGCGAAGTCCGCGCGGTGAGCCTCGTGCCGGCCTCGGGCAAAGCCGAGCTGGTCATCCAGATTCAGGGCGCGGTGCAGGTCACCGACCGCACCCTGAGCGATCCCAGCCGGATCGTTCTGGATATCGCCGGCGCTACCCTGGGCTCCGGGATGAACCGGTCGGCCTACGATGGCGTCAAGCGGGCCGGGGTCACCAACGTCCGACTGAGCCAGTACACCCCCGATGTCGTTCGGGTGGTGATGGACGTCGAGCGCCTGGTGCCCTACCGCATCGAGCGCACCGACGACGCCATCCACGTCTCCTTCGGCAGCGATCAGGGCTTCCTCGCCTGGAACGGCGGCTCGGTCACCGCGGTACGGGATCGGGCCGTGGCGGTCGCGCCGGTACCGGCGCCAGTCACCGAGCTTGCGTCGGCGCGTGAAGAGCCGATGTCCGCGGCCGCATCCTCCGATGCCCGCCTGCTCAATCGCGCCATGGGCCGGTCTTCCCAGAACCGCAATATCCCGCGCATCACGGTGAGCTGGAACAACGCCAGCATCGAAGAGGTGATCGGCGGCTTCCAGGCTATCAGCGGCCAGTCCATCATTCTGGGCAAGGAAATCAAGCGCAGCGTCACGGCCGAGATCATCGACAAGCCGTGGACCGAAGCCTTCTACGCCATTCTCGCGGCCCAGGGACTGACCGCGCAGGAAATGCCGGGCGGTATTCTCCGCGTGGATCAGCCGTCCAACCTGGCCGAGATCGATTCCCTGGAACAACGCGAGACCCACGTCGTCCGGGTCAACTACGCCCGCGTCGGCGAGCTGGTCGCCTCACTGAAGGGCATCCTGACCAAGCGCGGAGCGGCTGTCGCCGACAGCGCCACCAACTCGGTGATCCTGACCGACGTGCGCAGCAACATCGACTTCGTGGTGGACTTCGTCTCGCAGCTCGATCTCAAGCCGAAGACCGTGTCGATTCAGGCCAAAATCATCTTCGTCGACCGGACCGATCTCGAGCAGCTCGGTTTCAAATACGACATCGGCTCCCGTCAGCAGTACTTCAACAAGGTCATCTCGCGTCCGGACCCGCTCAAGGGCGGCAACCCCTCGGATCCCGGCGTCAACGTCGTCAATCTGGGCGGTAACCAGATCGCTGCCATCGGCAACGGTGACGAGAACATCTCCCACTCCGCCCTCGACCTGATTTTCTCGACGGCCATCGGCGGGTTCTCCATCACCAGCTTCCTCCAGGCGCTCGAGCAGGTGAACCTCTCCGATGTGCAGGCCGAGCCGCCCATCACGACCCAGGACAACAAGCAGGCCTCGATTCGCGTGGGTGAAGACATCCCGATCCGGGTCATCGACGCCAATGCGCCGACCGCGGCGGGCCAGGCGGTCCGCGCCAACGTGCAGTTCCGCGAAACCGGCATCAAGTTGCTGGTCACGCCCCACGTCACCAACGACGGCCAGATCTCGCTCGATCTTTCCACCGAGCGCTCCAGCCTCCAGGAGCTCGCGGCGGCCGACCTCGGCTTCATCATCTCGAAGCAGGAAACCAAGAACCAGCTGCTCGTCTCGGACGGAGAGACCGCGGTCATCGGCGGCCTCACCGTCACCACGGTGACGAAGACCCGCTCGGGTATCCCGCTCCTCTCCAGCCTTCCATTGATCGGGGGCCTCTTCAGCTTCTCGAGCAACAACGAGAACCGGAAGGACCTCATTATCTTGGTCACGCCGAGAATCGTCGGCGACAGCAAGGTGGTACCGGAGTCCTGATCGCCAGCGCAGACTGGCGCTCAGACAAGCTCCCCGGGCCCGGCAGTCGCCGGGTCCGTTGCTTTTGTAGGACACCAGGACGCCAAGGGGCCGGAGGTTTGCTGTGAGGCTGAAGTTCACCACGGCAGGCGAATCCCATGGCAAGGCCCTCGTCGTCATCGTCGAGGGCCTGCCCGCCGGGCTGCCGGTCTCCGCGGAGCAGGTGGGCGAGCAGCTCGCCCGGCGGATGCAGGGCTACGGCCGCGGTGCCCGTATGAGGATCGAGCGGGACCGGATCGAGTGGCTGGCCGGCGTCCGCGCCGGAGAGACGCTGGGTTCCCCCGTTGCCATGCTGATTCCCAACCTGGACTGGTCCAACTGGGAAGACGTGATGGCCGCCGAAGGCACCCCGGGAGACCTGCGCCGGCGCCGGGTGACCCGTCCCCGTCCCGGCCACGCCGACCTGGTGGGCGTACTCAAGTACGACCGGCTCGACGCCCGTGACATTCTCGAGCGCGCCAGCGCGCGGGAAACCGCCGCCCGGGTCGCGGCCGGCGCGCTCGCCCGCCGGTTCCTCGAGGAATTTGGCGTCGAGATCGGCAGCCACGTGGTCTCCCTCGGAGGAATCACCGCGGCCCACAGCACCCAGCTCCCATCGCCTCTCAACGCCGAGGCGGATCGCTCCGAGGTTCGGGTTCTGGATCCATCGGTCGAGCAGGCGATCATCGCCCGAATCGACGCCGCGAAGAAGGCGGGGGACACCCTCGGGGGCCAGATCGAAGTGGTGGCGCGCGGCGTGGTCCTCGGACTGGGCAGCCACACCAGCTGGGACAGAAAACTCGACGGCCGCCTCGCCGGCATGCTGATGTCCATTCCCGCGGTAAAGGCGGTGGAGGTCGGCCTCGGGGTCGAGGCGTCGCAGCGGCCCGGCTCCGGGGTGCATGACGCCATTCTCGCCGACGACACCGGCGCCGATCCCAAGGGCGGTTTCCGCCGCCAGACCAACAACGCCGGCGGACTCGAAGGCGGGATGACCACCGGCGAGCCGCTGATGTTGCGGGTCGCGATGAAGCCGATCTCCACGCTCATGTCTCCGCTCAAGACCGTCGACCTCGCCACCGGCACCGAAGCCAATGCGCAGAGCGAGCGCTCCGACGTCACCGCCGTTCCCGCCATGGGCGTCATCGCCGAGGCGCTGGTGGCGCTGGTGCTGGCGGATGCGATGCTGGAAAAATTCGGCTCCGATTCGCTCGCCGAGCTGCGGCGCAACTATGACGGATACGTCGCCAGCCTGGGCCGGCGCTGGAGCGAGCTGGGCACGTGAAGCGGCACGTGGTACTGGTCGGACTGCCCGGCTCCGGGAAGACGACCGTTGGACGGCTGCTGGCCCCCCTCCTCGATACCACCTTCGCCGATCTCGATGAAGCAATCGTTGCCACTGCCGGGATGCCGGTGACGGCCATCTTCGAGCGCCAGGGGGAGGCCGCCTTCCGCCTGATGGAGCGCGCCGCCATGGACCGCGCGCTCGGCGCGCCCGCGCAGGTCATCGCGCCCGGGGCCGGCTGGATCGCCGAGCCAGGCAATCTCGAGGGGGCTCCAGGCGCGCTGCTGGTGTATTTACGGATCGATCCCGAGGTGGCCGCGGCCCGGTTGGAGGGCGACGCGACCAGGCCGTTGCTGACAGGGGCGCAACGCACCGCCAAGTTGCAGGAGCTGCTGGCCGTGCGGAAATCCTGGTATGAGCGATCAGCGTTTGAAGTGGATGCCTCGCGGCGGCCCGACGCGGTGGCCGCCGAAATCGTTCGGCTCGCTACGCCCTCTGGTAAATCCTGACGGCCAAGAAGTCACGGCTGTGGTG